>JAFPUA010000047.1 GCA_017413305.1 Candidatus Ruminimicrobiellum caprinum | reverse complement strand
TCATATAATACACTTCCGCCAACAAAAAATCTACCGCTTCAACATTTTTTTTCTTCGATTTATCTTTATAATACAACAACAATTTTTCTGCTTCTTCATAATTCTTTGAAAATATATAAATTTCAGCTAAATTACAATATATTTTCAAATCAAAGTCCTTGCCATACACATATGGTACCAACATATCTTTGGCATTAGCAAAGTCTTTTTTATTTTTGTAAATATCTGCCAGTAAAAGAGAAGACTCTTTATTTTGAGTTTTAAGATTTTTTAAAATACTTATTGCTTCATCGATACTGCCTGCTTCTTTACAACAAGCTGCAGCATTTATATAAACTTCGGCAGACAAATTTTCTCTAAGAGACATTGCTTTTTTATAATATTCTAACGCCTGCTTATAAATTCTTTGCAGTTTATATATATTTCCTAAATTTATTGATGCTGTAACATGCTTATTATCAAGTTCCAAAATATTTTTAAATTTATTTACAGCCAGTTCATACAAACTGTTATCCGTATATATTTCGCCCATTAGAATTTTTATATCAATTTTTTTTGGATACAAATATTCTGCTTCTTGAGCGGCTTCAATAGCAGCTTCATATTTTTTATATTTTTTATATGAGAGCGCCAAATTATAATATACCGTATATCTTTCTTTTTTTGACAATTTGTATTCCAGTAATTCATTTGCGACAGAAATAATTTCGCTATAGCGTTTTGTATTTACATAATAATAAAAGAGGTTTTTAAGCGCTTTTTCTTTTTTATTTTTTGAACTTGCCGCTTGAACATTGTTAATCAAAACAGTTTCAAAAGGAACACTTTTGTCATCACAAAAAGATATTCCGCAAAAAACAAACATCAATATTAAAATTAATAAGCAACCTTTGCTTTTCCTGCCAAACATTCTTTTTCTCTCTCAATAAGTTTATTTGCAATTTCTACACTGTTATTATTTAAACTTAAAACTATATTGTAATAATATTGTGCCGCTTTATCATCGCCTATTTTTTCATAACATACAGCAAGCTTGGTATACACATCGTTGTCAAAGTATAGAATTTGCTCTAAATATTTTATAGCTTGAACAAAATTTTTCCTATGCATATTTATTATAGAAAGAACATACAAATTATACGTATTTCTATAGTCTGTTATTTCCGCTATCTCATATGCTTTAACAGAAGCTTCTTGCAGTCTTGCATATTTTAACAAATTGTACGAGTATAAATTAGCGATATATATTTCCGCATTAGGTTTTTCTTTATCTATCGTTCCGAGGTATGTAAGCTCATTATAAAAAACTTTCTTATATTTAACTGTTATAAAAGAAGAAAATATTACAAGCAGAATTAAAACAATATACACATTTCTTTTACTAAGATATCTCTGTAGAAAGGAAACAAACGGAATCAGCATAAAAACTAAAGGTATATAAACTCTATTACCTTGAAAAAACATTTGTCCTATCATCAATGTAGGAAGTATCATCAAAACAGGCAATACAAAATAAAATATTTTATCTTTTGTTTTAAGTCCGCACAAACCTGCAAAAAATATACTCATACAGAAAGCAATTATTCCCAATACAAAATTTCTATCACTCACATATTTTGAAAAATGAATATTACATAAATATACACCGGAATAATAATCAAAAAGCATCTTGATATTTGCAATAAGGCTATTAATTCTGTCTGATAAATTTGTTATATCTACAAAATGAGAGTATATCACAAAAAAAACTGCAACTATACAAAACTGACTTAAGAATACTAACCAAAATTCTTTACTGAATTTCTTGCCACACATAAACCAAAAACACAAACATATCACAGGTATTATAGCAGAATTCTCTTTAGTAAATATGGCAGCCGTTAAAGATAACAAATTTAAAACCAAAAATATTTTTTTGTCACTTTTCAAATATTCCATAAAAAATATCAACGACAAAAGAAAAAACACACATAACAAAGAATCATTTCTTCCGGGTATCCAAGCTACGGTAAAAATATTTATCGGACAAACTGCAAAAAACATCACTGCCCAAAAAGATATTGCCTTATCAAAGAAATATCTCTTTAAAAAAACAAACAAAATTATACAACATATAAAGTGCAGTATAATATTTGTAAAATGAAGTGTCGTCGGAGAATGTGCAATAGTGTTATCAAGCAAAAACGATATCATAAGGACAGGTCTGTAATAAGTTTTTATATTGTTGTTCAAAAGAACATTTTTTGTGAATATATCTTTAACGGAATAATTATCCAAAGAAACTTTAAAAAAAGTGTCATCATCGTTTCCGGACAACCTATAATTTGTTGTATCAACATACAGAAACATACAGAATATGAAAATAGTAGCCAAAAGAAACATATTTGCAAAACGAGAATTTCTCAGTTGACTTATAACTGACGATATATTATTTTGTATTTTTTTCATATGTTTTACGAATAATTAACTTTTTGATTTGCTGCACATTATTTTTTCCGGCTAAAAAACCGGCTTCTATACATTCTGTTGCTCTATTCAATTCTATTGCTGAAATATCATTAACTTTAGGTGAAATTATAATATCTGACATCTGCAAATTTCTTCTATCACTTTGTTGTCCCTGAATATAAATTGACTGAAACAGAGTAGAAAAAATATTGTTATGAGAATTTTTTGTGATATCTGCACTAACTGCCACTGTTATTATAATATCGGGATCAAAAAGTTTTGCCACCGACACGGGAATATTTTCTACAAGTCCGCCATCGACAAGGTACCTCTGCCTGCAAGCAACCGGTGCAAATAATCCCGGTATGGTAGCACTTGCGCGAGCCGCAGGTGCTACGGAACCTTCTTTAAAAATAATTTTCTCACCTGTTTGTATATCTGTTGCTACGCAAACAAAAGGAGTTTCAAGTTGAAAAAAATATTTATCACCTATCTTACTGGCGATAAATTTTTCCATTTTTTCCGTAGACAAAAGTTTTTCAGAAAGTAGCATTTTTAACAGGGATGTTGCACTTACATTACTGACATCTCCCCACTTAATACTTTCAGAAATGTCTTCAAGTTCCTCTATTTCCACTCCCGAACAATACAGAGCTCCTACCAATGCTCCCATACTTGTGCCAACTACCATATCTATAGGAATATTTGCCTCTTTTAATGCCTTCAAAACGCCAACATGAGCAAAACCTCTTGCACCACCACCGCCCAAAACCAAAACAATTTTTGGTCTTGAACTTTGCGGCAATTCAGTAAATTGATTGAACAGATGATCCTGCAAAAACTTTTCCTGTTCGAAACAGAAAGCCGAGCCACAGAATGATACTATCGTCAATATTATAATTGCTAAATTTATTAGATTCTTCTTCATTTTGTATCCGCAAACTTAGTTTATAGAAGGTCAGATGTTCAGAGGGGCAGAAGATAGCTTCCGAACGTCAAACCTTCCGATCTTCCGAGCTTCTAAAAAATTGCTTCGCAATTTTTTATTGTCTTCCGATTGCTAACCCTAACTCTGACAAACTTTTCATATAATTATATTTTATGTCAACATTCAAAAGTTCCTGTTCCATATTTGCAGTCTTACTATTTTTTATTTTTGAAACTTTTCCGTACCAAAATTCGTATTCACTGTAAGCTTTTCTTACTTCCAACTTAATTTTTTCTTCTATTTGAGATCTTTCAATGGCAGACTTTCTCGCCTTAATTTTGTTTTGTTTCAATCTTGAAAACATAGCTCCGCCCTCGAATATAGGAAAATTCAAGTTCAGTGATACATACCAATCTTTTTCTTTTTGATCTGTATCATCTCCCAAATAGTCATAAGCTGCACCCAACATCAATGTAGGGAACTTTTCCATATATACCAAATTTACGGCAATATTATCCATAGATTCCTGATACTGTGTTGTTTTTATCTCAGGACGGAATTGATATGCCCATAAAATACACTGCTGTAAATTCAATTCCAAATCTTTTATTTCCATTTTTCCGTCAATATCTACCTTTGTATCAAGCTCTAAACCTATCAAAGACAAAAAATCCAACAAATCCATTTCGTACTGATGCTGCAAAATTTCCAACTTATTTTTTATGGTCGCACTCTTATTCTTTTTAGCATACTTTTTATAAATTTTTATTTTTTCTTTTGTAGCTAAATTTTTATAAAAATTTATTCTTACATTGCTTATAACTTCATTTCTTTTTATATCGGAATTATTTTGAATTTTTTCATAATTGAGCTTTGCCATTTTATTGGTAGCTTTCGTTCGTCCGCCATTATATAGGCTCTGCCATAAAGAAAGTTTAGCCGAATAAAAATATTCTCTATTTCCTTCAGGCAACAAAACTATAGCCGGCAAAGAGTGTGAATTTATTGTAGTAGCAACATCGTTAGAAAACCTTGAAATATTGAAATTTAAATCGAGCGTCGGAAAATACAAAGATTTCGCTTCCTTTACTCTTTGTTCCGCCAAAAGTACAGATTCCTTATTTATCAAAATATCATGATTGATATTTGCAGCAAGTCTGATACATTCATCCAAAGTCAAAATTCTTTCAACTTTTTCCTCTTTCTTCTGCGCGGCAAAAATATCCCCTGCAGAAAAAACTAAAGATACAACCAAAAATAAACTCAATATTTTCTTCATTCCTTTTTCCTCTAATCTTCCAGTCCTCAACTCTTCCAATATTCTAAAAATTGCTCCGCAATTTTTTAATCTGTTGCAATACGGATTTCTTTGATGTTCCGCCGTAAGATGTTTTTGCATTAACTATATTTTTTACATCTATATACTTATACAAATCATTTTCTATTTCCGGTGAAAACTTTTTATATTCTTCTATTGAAAGTTTATCCAAAGTTTTATTATTATCTATACAATAATGAACTATCTTCTGCACGATACCATGTGCGGTTCTAAACGGTATATTTTTTCTTGCAAGATAGTCGGCAATTTCCGTTGCCTGTAAGAAACCTTTTTCCGTACTCTTATATGTTCTGTCTTTTTTAAATGTCAAAGATGCCATAATATCCGTAATAACTTCAAGACAGAGTTTTACCGTATCACCGGCATCAAATACAGGCGGTTTATCTTCCTGTAAATCTCTGTTATAAGCAATAGGAAGCCCTTTCATTATTGTGAGCATCGCCGTCAAATCGCCAAAAACTCGTCCAGCTTTACCTCTAATAACTTCAGCAGTATCCGGGTTTCTTTTCTGCGGCATTATCGATGAACCGGAAGTAAACATATCATCTATATGAATAAAATTAAATTCCACCGACGACCAAGTAATAATTTCTTCCGCAAGTTTTGACAAATGAACAGAAATCAAAGATAAATCAAAAATATATTCCGCACAGAAATCTCTGTCGCTTACACCATCAAGAGAATTTTCGCAAGGTCTAAAAAACTCTAACAACTTAGCTGTATAATTTCTATCTATTTTAAACGATGTTCCTGCAAGTGCTGCACTGCCTAACGGCATAACATTTGTTCTTTTTAAACAATCTATAATTCTTTCTTTATCTCTCTGTATCATCCATGCATAAGCAAGCAAATGATGTGAAGCAATTATCGGTTGAGCCGGCTGTAAATGAGTGTATCCCGGCATAATAACATCAATATTTTTTTCAGCTTTATCAATGAGAACTTTTTGAAAAGCATTCAACATATCAAATATCGTTAAAATTTCATTTCTTACATACAATCTTAAATCTGTAGCAACCTGATCATTTCTGCTTCTGGCAGTATGCATTTTCCCGCCGACAGGTCCTATTCTTCTTATAAGCTCTTTCTCTATAGCAAAATGAATATCTTCTTCCATAGGAAGCTTCCAACCTTTAGCCAAATCTTTAAGGATAGACTTTAGTCCCGCAATAATTTTTTTGCCGTCGGCAGACGGAATAATTTTTGTTTTAATTAACATCTCTACATGTGCTATAGAACCTTCAATATCTACTTCACCCAAGCGCTGATCGAACGAAAAAGAACCTATAAATTGTTGAAAATTTTTCATACATACTCCTAAAAAGGTTATAAAATACCATATTAGATTTTACTAAATTCTATAACAAAATTCCAATAAAAAAAACAGCAAATTCATAAATTAAGAATTTGCTGTTTTTTGTTATAGAATATAGCTTAATTATTTTCTCATCAAACGTAAGGGGTACATAAGTTTGCGAGTTTCAATATTGTAGTCCAAAATTTGCTGTTTTTTCGTTATAAAAAGAACCTTACTTTCTTAAAAGCGCCTGAACTTTTGTCGGAAGGCCAAACAGATTAATAAATCCTTCTGCATCTTTCTGGTTATAAACTTCGTCTTTATCAAATGTTGCAAGTTCTTCCCAATAGAGAGGATCTTTAGCTTTTCTGGAAACTACAGTCATATTTCCCTTATAGAGTTTTACGGTTACGGAACCGGTAACATATTTCTGAGTTACATCTATAAATGCATCAAGAGCTTCTCTTAAAGGATTAAACCATAACCCGTTGTATGCAAGCTCAGCATATTTATGAGCAATTAATTCTTTATAGTGAGCAGTATCTCTGTCGATAGTCATAGTTTCCAACTCATTATGAGCAAAATACAAAAGTGTAGCTGCAGGAGCTTCATATACTCCTCTGGACTTCATACCTACAAGTCTGTTTTCAATAATATCAATTCTTCCTACACCGTTTGCACCGGCAACATCGTTGAGTCTTTGAACCAAAGATACAGGATCCATTTTCTTGCCGTTAATTGCAACAGGAATACCTTTAACAAAATCTATTTTTACATAAGTTGCTTTATTAGGAGCATCCTTTGCAGAAACCGTCATCTGGAACATATCCTCATCCCATTCATTTTCTGTATCTTCCAATACTCCGCCTTCATAAGAAATATGCCAAAGATTTGCGTCGGAAGAATAAGGTTTTGCTTTTGTTACAGGAACAGGAATTCCTCTTTTTTTAGCATAATCTATTGCATCATTTCTTGATTTAATATTCCAAATTCTCCAAGGAGCAATAATCTTTGCTTCAGGCATAAGTGCCTTAAATGCCAACTCGAAACGAACCTGATCGTTTCCTTTTCCTGTTGCACCGTGGCAAATTGCATCTGCTTTTTCTTTTTTTGCAATTTCTACAATTTTTTTTGCGATAACAGGTCTTGCCAAGGATGTTCCAAGCAAATATCTGTTTTCATAAAGTGCATTTGCTTTTATTGCAGGAAATATATAGTCCGTTACAAATTCTTTTTTAGCATCTATAACATAACATTTTGAAGCACCTGTTCTTCTTGCTTTTTCTTTTAAACCTACAACCTCTTTATCTTGCCCTACATTTACACAGCAAGCTATAACTTCAGCATTATAAGTTTCCTTTATCCATGACAAAATGATGGATGTGTCGAGTCCCCCCGAATAAGCTACTACTACTTTTTTGATGTCTGCCATTTGAATGCGTCCCCCAATATTTTAATTGTTTTATCTATATCTTTTTTTGTTATCACAAACGGAGGCAAAAATCTCAGCACATTACCTTGTGTGCAGTTTATTAACAATCCGTTATTGATACAAAATTCTACAATATCTTTACCAGGAAAATCAAGTTCTACACCTACCAACAGTCCTAAATTTCTTACTTCCTTAATACAAGAAAACTTTTTCTTAAGTTCATTTAACCCTTTAACAAAATATTTTGCTTTATCGGAAATATCTTTTAAAAGTTTAGGCGTTATCTGTTTAAATACTGCAACAGCTGCTGCACAAGATACAGGATTGCCGCCGAAAGTGGAACCATGATCACCGTAATTAAAAACTTCGGCAACTTTCTTGTCAGCAACAACCGCACCTAACGGAAGCCCGTTTGCAATAGCTTTTGCCAATGTAAAAATATCAGGTTTTACTCCGTAATTCTGCCAAGCAAAAACTTTCCCCGTTCTTGCCATACCGCACTGAATTTCATCACAAATTAAAAGAAGATTATTTTTATCACAAAGTTTTCTTAATTCCTGAACAAACTTTTTATCGGCAATATTTATTCCGCCTTCGCCTTGAACAATTTCCAACATTATCGCAACGGTTTTTTTATTTATTAATTTTTTTACGGAGTCTATATTATTAAATTCCGCAAAAACAAATTTCTCCTGCAAAGGTTTAAACGCTGTATGAAACTTTTCCTGACCGGTCGCTGCCAATGTTGCAAGTGTTCTTCCGTGAAAAGAACTCTTAAAAGCTATTATTTCATATCTTTTTGTTCCATCTTTTAACGGATTATCACTTCCCCACTTTCTTGCAATCTTTATTGCGCCTTCGTTAGCTTCTGCACCTGTATTAGCCAAAAACACTCTTCCGTTTTTAAAAGATTTTTCAAGTATAGCTTTAGCTGCTTCAACTTGCGGTTTGGAATAGTAAACATTGGAACAATGTGTAAATAAATCCAACTGTTTTTTTGCCGCATCAATTACAGCTTTATTTCCATGTCCGAAAGAACATACACTTATTCCCGAGAAGAAATCGAGATATTTTTTCCCGTTCTCATCCCAAACATACTGTCCTTTAGCCTTTTTAACGGAAACATTGTACCTTTTATAAGTTTTCATTAAATATTTATTTTCTTGCTGTTGAGTATTCATTATTTTACCTCTGTTGGAATTTTTATTAATGACATCATTCTTTCATTTGTTTTTTCTCTTCTATACGAATAAAACATATCATATTCATGACATGTACAGTGCGAAGATGTATAAACTTTTGCTATCTTTAATTTCTTCATTTGTTTCTGAGCCTGTTTTACAAGAGAAAAATATTCTTTGTCGGAATTAACATTAAATGTTTTTTTCAAATCTTCGCCAACTTGATAACAGCACTCTTTTATGTGCGGACCTATGTATGCAAAGATATCAATAGGACTTATACCAAAATCATTTAAAAAACTTGTTACGGCACTTTCTATTATACCTTCTGCCAAACCACGCCATCCTGAATGTATCAAAGAGACTACAGAACCATCTCTTGATGTTAAAAATATCGGCATACAGTCGGCAGTAAATATACACAAATAAATGTTTTTATCGTTTGTTATCAAACCATCACAAGAATCAATAAATTTTCCACAATCTTTTTCGGAAACTTTTTTTACAAGCGTTCCATGCACTTGATTAGCAAAAACTATTTTTGTTTCATCCAAATCAACAGACTTACAAAATTTTTTTCTCTCAGCAGTATCTTTCATATTACCACAAAATTTTGTAGTAGTAAAATGAAAAGGAAAGAAATTATTATTAGAAATAATTTTAAAATCCATAAATATTTTATCCGAAGAACTCTTAAATTTCTAATTGCTAATTGTCGTTAAAGTCTTCTCGGCTTAAGAATTTCACATGCGGGCTGTGCAAAAGGATCTCTCTTCTTTTCTTGAAAATCTATTTCTTGTTGCGATTTATTTATTTCTTTTTTTTCTTCTTTTTGTGCATTTTCAAATAAATCGTTTGCCGGTTCTTCTTTTTTTTGGAAAGACGCAATTATTGCAACTTTTATTCTTGTATCCAAATTATCGTCAATAACATAGCCCGGTTTTATTGACGGTTTATTTTTACATTTAGCCATTAAATCATCTTTAATCTCTCTCATATCACTGACAAGAATTTCATTATTTTTCGAACAGAATATATTAAATAAAATTGCATTTGCTTCTGTTATATTGCCGCCTTCAACAAATTTATTTGCCAAAGCTTCGTCATACGCTTCTTTAAGAGTCTGCCCGTCACCAAGAGCAATCATTGCATTATCCGAATTTGTTAAAACTTCTCTTACATCGGCAAAATCTATATTTATTTCCCCTGTTTTGGTAATTGTATCCGTAATAGACTCTATAGCTATTCTTAAAACATCATCTATAATTCTAAAAGATTCTCTGTATCGAGTTTTTGTATCCGCTAAAGAAAATATTTTATCGTTCGGAATTATAATTAAAGCATCTGTATTTTCTCTAAGTTTTGATATTCCCTTATTGGCATTCTGTATACGAACAGGTCCTTCCATTTCAAAAGGTTTTGTAACAACTCCGACCGTAAGTATATTCATTTCTTTAGCAAGTTTTGCAAGAATAGGTGCAGTACCGGTGCCGGTTCCGCCACCCATACCCGTAGTAATAAACACCATATCGGCACCGTTTAAAATATCTCTAAGTTTTTCTTCTTCGGCTTCAGCATATTGTTGTGCTTTTACAGGGTCCCCACCAACACCTTGCCCGTCTTCGCCAAGCTGTATTTTATTTTCTGCGCTTGACTGTCTTAAACTTTCTAAATCTGTATTAACAGCAAAAAATTCCACATTGGAAACATTTGCAGCTATCATCCTGTTTACTGCATTTACTCCGCCGCCACCTACACCGATAATTTTTATAATAGCAGGTTGTTCACTTGGTAATATTACGTCCATAGTTACTCCAATTCTTAGTTTATAGTTTATAGCTTACAGTTTACAGTTTTTGGAAGAACAACAAACATTTTAGATTTTTTGCTTCGCAAAAAATGCTCAATATCTTCCGTAGGATACATTAAACTTTAAGCTTTAAGCTGTCATCTGTAAGCTTGTAGTTTCCAATCCTCTAATCTTCCAAATTGCCTTCAACAATTTTTATGATATTTCCTTAAACAAATCTTTTAGTTTACTCAAGAATCCTTTCGATTTTCTTTCGGATTTAACAAAATCTTTAGCTTCATTTTTTATCACAGAAAGTGCCGTAGTATACACCTGACTATCAATTATTCCTTTATCGGAACAAATTACATCTTCATCACTAAAGTTGGCAACTTTTGCTACTGTATTGAAAAATTTTTCAAAAGATTCCGGCATACCTTTCAACAACGATCCTGCTCCTGTAAGAATAAATCCGCCGACATATTCATCGACTATAACATTTTTTTCTTCAAGCTTTTCTTCCAGTTTGTTAAGCTGCAATTCTATCTGAGGTTTAATAACATCTACAAGCTGTCTTTTTGTAAACATCTGTTTTTTGCCGTTGTATGTAGTGTACTCAAACTCAACATTATCATTTTCATCAATCAAATCTTCCAACACAACGCCATAAGTTTCTTTTATATTCGAAGCTTCCTTTTGATTAACTTTTAATTCTTTTATTATATCTCTTGTCACATAATAAGATCCAAAATTTAATTCAAAAGAACATTTTATTTTACCTTCACGATAAACCACTACACCGGTAGTCATATCGCCTATATCGACAAAAATACAATTATTCTTTTTATCTTCTTTAGAAACCAGCGTATCACTTAATGCAACATACCCGTATTTTAATACAGGATCATTAGCAGCTTTCCTGATATTATTCATATTATTTTTTGTCCCGACAACTACTATTGCTGTAAGTTCCAAATATTTTCCGCTCATTCCTACAGGATCAACAACCCTTTGATCTTCGTCTATAATGTACTGTTGAGGAATAATATCAACTATTTCTTTTTTCTCTTCAATTTTGCAATTATCTTCAAGTCTTATTCTGATATCTTCTACCGTTTCACCTGTTATTTCAACTTCATAATCTTCTGAAATTTTATATCTTACACCCGAATTAAATACTTCTATCAAAGAACCTCTCACTGCACACAGTATATAATCAAACTCTTTTATAAAAAAATCTTTCTCTGCATTTATAAAAAATTTCTCTATTGTATATTTAGCATCTTGTATTGCTGTAATTGCTCCGTCTTTTATTCCATCGCAAACATATGTATTTGCCGAAAGAACTTCTATTTTAGAATTTATATTATTATATTTTGCAATCACTCCGTGGACGGAATTTGTTCCGATATCCAAACTTAAAATATTCAACTCTTCGTTTTCCATTTTAAACTCCTGTTTTTAATTTAAACCTTTTGTTGCGTAGTCTCTCCATAATCACAAACAGCCGTTTTAACTATTATTCTGCCTTTATTGTTGTCAATAAGGCTTAAATCTATATGTTTTGCACTTATATTTTTATTTGATAAATCTTCAAAAACAGTTTTAAGTTT
>JAFPUA010000046.1 GCA_017413305.1 Candidatus Ruminimicrobiellum caprinum | reverse complement strand
GGGGTGGCGGAACTGGCATACGCGCACGCTTGAGGTGCGTGTCCTTAACCGGGTACGGGTTCAATTCCCGTCCCCAGCATATTAAAGGAAAAATGCGGGCATAGCTCAGTGGTAGAGCGTCTCGTTGCCAACGAGAATGTCGTGGGTTCAAGTCCCATTGCCCGCTCTTGAATATAAAATTAAAAATCTAGTTTAAATACTAGATTTTTTTTGTGAAAAAATATACAAAATATAATCTTTTTCTGATCAAAAGATATTGAAAAAAATGTTTGTTTTTTTTATAATATATTGATTGTTATTATTGTAAATTTTAGAATTGTAGCAATCAAAGCTGCAATCTTTTTATTTTGATAATACAAAAAATATACTTTTATGGAGTAGAAAAATGGTAATAGAGTACGCATTAGTTTTAATTAAACCCGATGGAGTAAAGAAATCTTTAACAGGAAATGTTTTAACAAAACTTTCTCAAACGGGATGTCATATCATAGGTTCAAAAGTTTTAAAAGTTTCCAGAGAACTTGCAAGTGAACATTACAGACACTTAAAAGATAAACCTTTCTTTGAAAGTGTTATTGATTATATTCAGGGAAAAACTTTCGGTGGAGCACCTTTTGATAGAGTGTTTGCTTTTGTTTATAAAGGGGAAAATGCAATCGCCAAGTTAAGAGAAATCGTCGGTGCTACAAACCCTGAAAGTGCTGAACCTACGACGATAAGAGGTTCGTACGGGAGAATAGCGAAGAACGGAACTATGGAAAATGTAGTTCATTGTTCTTCCGACACCACAGATGCGAAAAGAGAAATACAGTTGTGGTTTGGTCCGAACGAATTGACAGAAGAAATTTATCCTACAAAAAAAGAAACTGTTACTGAAGAAAAAACAATTTGGGCTTAAATAAATAATTTATAGAGATAATTTAGGAGAGAAAGAGAATGAAAACACCTTTAGAAATTTGGGTAGAACAACAGGTAGCATTGATGCAGCCTGACAAAGTATATTGGATGGACGGTTCCGATGAGGAAGCAAAAAAACTCGTCGAAATAGGAGAAAAAGAACAGATTGACGGACATCCTGTTTTAGAAAAATTAAATCAAGACGAATTTTTCGGAGCATATTGGCACAGGTCTAATCCTAATGATGTTGCAAGGACGGAACAGTTGACATTTATTTGTACTCCGACAAAAGAAGATGCCGGTCCTACTAACAATTGGATGGCACCTGAAGAAGCAAAAACAAAATTAAATGCACTTTTTAAAGGTTGTATGAAAGGAAGAACAATGTATGTAATTCCTTTTCTTATGGGTAATCCGAAATCGCCGTATTCAAAATGTTGTGTTGAAGTAACAGATTCTGTTTATGTTGCTTTAAGCATGAGAATCATGACGAGAACAGGAAAAGTTGCTGTTGAAAAAATCGGCAATTCGTCAGATTTTTTCAAAGGTATGCATTCTATAGGAGATGTAAATCCTGAAAGAAGATATATAATGCATTTTCCTCAAGAAAATTTAGTTATGAGTTTCGGTTCCGGTTACGGCGGAAACGCATTGCTTGGTAAAAAATGTTGTTCTTTAAGAATAGGTTCTTATTTAGGTTATAAAGAAGGTTGGCTTGCAGAACACATGATTATTATCGGAGTAGAAGATCCTAAAGGTAAAAAAACTTACTTCTTGGGCTCTTTCCCTTCAGCATGCGGAAAAACAAATTTGGCATTGTTGAACCCGGTTTTAAAAGGTTACAAAGTTTGGACATTGGGCGACGATATCGCTTGGATAAATGTTGGTCCTGATGGAAGACTTTATGCTATGAACCCTGAAATGGGTTTCTTCGGTGTAGCACCCGGAACAGGTAAAAACACAAATCCTATAATGGTGGAAACATTGAAGAATAATAAATTCTTCCCTACATTGTACACAAACACTGCAGTTAATGCAGACGACAATACACCATGGTGGGAAGGATATTCGGAAACTCCCGATAACTTAATTGATTGGCACGGCAAAAAATTTGATAAAAATTCAGGTGAAGTAGCAGCACATAAAAATTCAAGATTTACCGTTTCAACATATAATTGTCCTACACTTGCAAAGGAATTTGATGATCCTCAAGGAGTACCTATTTCTGGTATTATCTTCGGCGGTAGAAGAAAATCTACAATTCCTTTAGTATATGAAAGTACAAGTTGGGAAAACGGTGTTTTTGATGCATCAATTATAGGTTCTGAAACAACAGCTGCAGCAGCAGGAAAACTCGGAACTGTAAGAAGAGATCCTATGTCTATGTTACCGTTCTGCGGTTATAACATGGGCGACTATTTCGGTCATTGGTTAAGCTTTGCAAAAAGAGCTAAAGTGTTACCTAAAATATTTATGGTTAACTGGTTCAGAAAAGATGAAGACGGTAACTATATGTGGCCTGGATTCAGAGATAATTCCAGAGTATTGAAATGGATGATAGATAGAATCGAAGGTAAAGTTGATGCTCAGGAAAAAGAAATCGGATTGTTCCCTAAAGTAGAGGATATGGATTTATCCGGTCTTGATATATCAAAAGAAACTTTGGACAAATTATTTAAAGTTTCCAAAGAAGAATGGCAAAAAGAAATTCCTTTAATAGAGGAATTTTATGCAAAGTTCGGTGACAGATTGCCGAAAGCTTTGAGAAAACAATTAGACGACTTAAAGAAAAAATTCGCTTAAGAAGTTTTTAAGATTAGGAATGTTGAAATGGGAAAGAAAAAATATATATTGAAATATTCAATATCACATTTTATAATTAAGTATTCGTTTGATTCACGCACACGAACACGAACTTGTAAATAAAATAGTAAAGATTGTTGTAGGCAGTATTATTAAAATTTAACTAAATTGGTTTACAAGTGGAGAAAAGAATATGGAAAAAGATTTACAGATGTTAAGACATTCAACATCACATCTTATGGCAGCAGCGGTTCTTGAGTTGTTTCCCGGAACAAAAGTTGCTATAGGTCCTTCAATAGAAGAAGGTTTTTATTATGATTTCGACAGAAAAGATCCTTTTACTGTTGATGATTTAGCAAAAATAGAAGAGAAAATGCACGAGCTTGCAAAAAAAGATGACCCTTTTGTTTGCACAACCGTTAATAAAGCAGATGCAATAAAACTCTTTGAAGAAAAAGGTGAAAAATATAAAAAAGAATTGGCAGAAGCTATTGAGGGTGATACAGTAACATTTTATCAGTCAGGTGATTTCACGGACCTTTGCAGAGGACCTCATATAAAATCTACAGGCGAAATAAAACATTTTAAACTTTTGTCGGTGGCAGGTGCTTATTGGAGAGGAGATTCCGACAGAGAACAATTACAAAGAATTTACGGGACGGCATTTTATACAAAAAAAGATTTGGATGAATATTTAAATAAATTGGAAGAAGCTGCAAAAAGAGATCACAGAAAATTGGGTAAAGAACTTGATTTGTTCTCTATAAACGATGCAGTCGGCGGCGGACTTGTTTTATGGCATCCTAAGGGTGCAATGATAAGACATATTATTGAAAGTGAATGGAAAAAATTTCATTTGGATAACGGATATGAACTTTTATGTACACCGCACATTGCAAGTGAAGAACTTTATGCAATAAGCGGTCACTTACAAACATATTCGGAAAATATGTATGCTCCGATGGAAATTGAAGGCAAACCTTACAGAGTAAAACCTATGAATTGCCCTATGCATTTAATGATATATAAAACAAAACTTCATTCTTACAGAGAACTTCCTATAAGATACGGGGAACTTGGAACTGTTTACAGATATGAAAAATCCGGTGTATTGCACGGACTTATGAGAGTAAGAGGTTTTACACAAGACGACGGACATGTTATAGTTCAACCCGAGCTTTTGGAAGAAGAAGTTTTAACCGTATTTAAAATGGCAATAAATTGTTTACAGATGTTCGGTTTTAAAGAATATAAAATTTATCTTGCAACAAGACCCGAAAAAAAGTATGTCGGTGAAATAGAAAAATGGAACGATGCCGAAAAATCTCTTGAAAATGCATTGAAGAAAACCGGGTATGATTATGAAGTTGATGCCGGCGGCGGAGCATTTTACGGACCTAAGATAGATATTAAGATAAAAGATGCTATCGGAAGACTTTGGCAATGTTCTACAATACAGTTCGATTTCAATTTGCCGGAAAGATTTGATATCTATTACATAGACAAAGAAGGTAAAAAAGTAAGACCTTATATGATTCACAGAGCATTGATGGGTTCTTTTGAAAGATTTATAGGTGCTTTAATCGAACATTATGCGGGAGCGTTGCCTGTTTGGGTATCTCCTGTTCAAGCAGCGGTTTTAAATATTGCTCCGGAGCAGGAACAATATTGTAAAGACGTTGTTAAAAAATTGAAAGAAGCCGGAATAAGAGTAAATTTCGACGACAGAAACGAAAAAATCGGTCACAAAATAAGAGAAAATGCAATGCAAAAGATTCCTTACTTGTTAGTTGTCGGCGGTAAAGAAATGGAAACAGGAGCAGTTGCCGTTAGAGCAAGAGGAAATAAGGATTTAGGTGCAATGTCTGTCGAAAAGTTCATTGAACTTGTAAAAGAAGATGTAAAAAATAAAAGATAGTATATAAGAGGAAAAAAATGGCTTACAAAGGATTAATTGAAAAATATCGTAAGTACTTGCCGGTCAG
>JAFPUA010000045.1 GCA_017413305.1 Candidatus Ruminimicrobiellum caprinum | reverse complement strand
TATCGCCGACAATAGTGTTACCATCGAAAACGACTCCATCCTCAATTACGGAATTTTTGCCGAGCATAACGGTTTTCCCGTTAAAAATTTTTTTGTCACCCAACACATTTATTTTTACTTTTTCATCTAAAATATCATAATGTGCAAATCTGTATTCATCATGGTTACCGATATCTTTCCAATATCCGTCGGCAATATATCCGTATAAAGCTTTACCGTCTTTCAATAACTGAGGAAATAAATTCTTTGAAAAATCTACATCTTTATTTTCCGGAATATAATCAAAAACTTCCGGTTCAAGAATATAAATACCGGTATTTATTGTATCGGAAAAGACTTCACCCCAAGACGGTTTCTCTAAAAATCTTTCTACTTTACCGTCTTTATCGGTAATAACTACACCGAATTGAAGAGGATTTTCTACTCTGGTTAAAACCATAGTAGCAACAGCCTTTTTCTTTTTATGAAATTCTATTGCTTTCGAAATATCAAAATCCGTTAATACATCTCCGGAAATAACAAGAAAAGTATTGTTTAGATATTCTTTTGCAAAACCTACACAACCTGCTGTTCCGATATCGGCTTCAGGACGGAGATATCTTATAGAAACTCCTAAATCCTTACCGTCTTTAAAATAATTTTTGATGATTTCAGGTTGATAATATAACATCATCGTTAAATCGTTGAAATTATGCTTTTTCAACAATTCTATGATATGACTCAACATAGGTCTGTTAGCTACTAACGCCATCGGTTTAGGAACACTGCATGTTATTGGTCTTAGTCTTGTACCAAAACCGCCCGCCATAATTACAGCTTGCATGAGAACCCCCTATATGATTTATATTGTATATTTCTTAAGATTTTATCAGTTTTTGTTTGTTTTGGCAAGAAGAAAATATCTCTTAAAACAATTCTCAAAAAAATAGCTTGTTTTTGTTATATGTTTTTTGTAAAATGTTGTTTAATTGAAATATTTTATTTTTTGAGGAGGGGCTAATGAACGAAAATGTAAAATTCATGTATGAAAAGGCTATAGAAGCCTACGAATCAAGTGCAACTAAGATTAAATCTAAAATTATCGGTTATTCCACAGTCATTGTAGTTTTGTTTACGCTGTATATCTCTTACGCAGGGAAAGGATTCATTGGGTTACCTATCGTTATCGTTTTAATAGGTTTAATTTTAAGCATTTGTGCTATTTATTCTTTCTGGGGAGCATCTGCTTGGCAAAAAAGTTGGGAAATGATTCTTGCTCATCATGAAAATTTGTTTATAAAAGATTCCGGTTTGTCTGATAATAACAGACTTTATACCGTCGTATCAAATGGTGAACTGTTTTATTCTTCCGGAAGAATAATTGAATTTATTTTCGGCTGCACAATTGCAACGTGGATTATTTTATTATTTAAAGAAGCTTTTGTTTTGAGTATGAAAGTATTTTTCTACGGATATTCTTCCTGTTTCGGCACGATGAGTGAAGCTACTTTTTATAATTATTACTCAAAATGGACATTAATTTATTTGGGAATAGTTTTTGTATGTCTTTTAGCTATGGTATTTCTGTTCTTGAGAAATAAGAAAGCAACTGATTTCGTAACGAATACCGATTATATGTTCAAGTTAGACGATGATAAAATTACAAAATAAAATTGGATGATAAAACAAAAAAACAGCAAAGTCTGAATTATGACTTTGCTGTTTTTACACCCGGATATAATGTTTTATTTTATTAATTTAATTCTGTTAAGCGGCCAATAAACTATTAAAGCCTTTCCCTTTAGATACTTATCCGGTAACGGTCCCCAAAATCTTGCATCAAAAGAATAATCTCTGTTATCACCTAATACCATATAATGTCCTTCTGGAACAACAACAGGACCAAAATTATCTCTAATCATACTTACCGGAAGCAAAGCAAACTCACCTTTTTCCCAAGCAGATTGATATTCTTCCTGAGAGTTTGCAATATCAATTTTAGGATAAGAATTAACATCACTATGGCTTACATATTCTTCTTCAACAAGAACATCATTAACATAAAGCATTTTATTTTTTATTTCTACTTTATCACCTGCAAGAGCAACGCATCTTTTGATATAATCTTTTTTAACTCCGTCAGCTCGTTCTGCAGCAGACAATGCTGAAGGAGGGCACTGAAATATAACAACATCTCCTTTTTTAACTTGTTTAACGGAAAGAATTCTTTTCCCGTCGGTAAAAGGCACTCTTAAACCGTAAACGCATTTTAATGCAAAGAGATGATCTTTTTCAAGCAGTGTCATTCTCATGCTGCCTGTAGGAATTTTAAATGCTTGCAATAAGAAATACATTATTATCGATGCAATTATTAATGCTGTCCACAATGTATCAACCCAAGAATAAACATCTTCAAAAACTTTATTAGGTTTACCCTTAATAAATTTCTTTTTAACCACCTGCATTACTATTGCAAGTATCAGGAATATTAAACCTGCTATAAATAATTTTAATTCCATTTTGACTCTCCTACATTTCCTTTCTGCCGGCAATAGCTTTTGATATTGTAATCTCGTCGGCATACTCAATATCTCCACCAACAGGCATACCATAACCAAGACGAGAAACCGTTATTCCCAAAGGTTTTATTAACTGGGCCAAATAAACAGCTGTTGTTTCCCCCTTAGAATCCATATCGGTAGCAAGAATAACTTCCTTAATATTATTATCTTTTAATCTTTTAAGTAATTTATCGATTCTTATATCTTTAGGACCTACTGCATCAAGCGGTGACAATGCTCCGCCCAAAACAAAATATAGTCCGTCATAATTTTTTACTTTACTGACAGCAATTAAATCCTGAGGGGTTTCAACAACACACAACAATTCTTTATTTCTGGTATCGTCGGAACATATCGGGCAAGGATCTGACTCGCTTAAATTATAACAAACAGAACAAACTTTTATTTCCTGACGAGCTTTCTTTATTGCATCAATAAAAGCAGTTGCTTCATATTCCGGCATTTTAAGAATATGATAACAGAGCCTTTCCGCCATTTTAGGTCCTACCCCGGGCAGACGCTTTACTGCATCAATCATTTTTTCTACTAATTGAGGACGATTCATTAAAAATTACTCCGTAATTTTTAGCTGAGAGCTGAGGGCTGAGAGTTTATTGTAAAAATCGCTTTGCTATTTTTCTATTCCTCCAAGTCGTCTTCTACGACTTGAGTTACTCTTCTTTCTTTTCTGACGGCAGAACCGCCGAATTTTTTAGCTATACTTTCAATTTTGGACGGTATTGCCGTGGCAGCAGTTTCTTTTAAATCTTCAACAACGGTAAATTTTTCTTCTTTAACAACAGGCTGCTCATTTTCAATTCTTATATCTTCTTTAACTATACCGCCTTTTTCTACAATATCATCAAGTTTTAAAACAACTTTTATTTCTCTACCGCTTTTTCTGGTCATTAATTTTTGTATAGTTTCTTGATATGTCTTTATCATATTTAATGCCATAGAACTCTTAGCCGATATTTGAAATGTATTTGCGTTTTGCTCTTTAACAACTGCATCTTTTAAACTTTGTGCAGACATTGGATGTTTTTTAGAAAATTCGGCAACAATTTCCGTCCATAAACCCATCAAGTCATTACCTACGGCATCTGCCATTGTTTCAACATTTTCTTCTTCCTGCTGTTCATCTATAACATCATCAGATACAGAATCTTCTTTTACACTTTCCGGATGTACGGAAACTTTTTCCGACTGTATGTTGTTAGGAAGTACTGTTACCCCTTTTTTGGCAATTTCATTAATTTTAGAAATCAGTTCACCGACATTGTAATAAGGTTCTGCCATTTTCAAAAGATAAAGTTCTAATAAAATTCTCGGCTGATCATGCCATTTCATTTCTTCCAATGCTTTAGAAATCAAATTCCCCATTCTAATGTATCTGGACATCGGGAAAAGAGTTTTCTGCCTGTCAAATAATTTTTTATCCTCTGTAGATACATCTGCTACATCCGGATTAATAGAAAATATCATCAACTGTCTAAAATAATCTCTTAAATCTTTTGCAAACTGAAGGACATTATATCCGTCCTCATAGACGCGTTTGCACATTTTTATTATTGAATCAACATCATTTTTTGCAATATAATCTACCGTCGAAGAAATAATCTCTTTTGGTAAAAGTCCAATAAGGTTTCTGATATATTCTTCCGTAATTTTTCCGGTTGTGGCAGATATAGCCTGATCCAACAAACTGAGGGCATCTCTCATAGAACCACCGGAAGCATTTATTATAATCTTTAAAGCTTCATCTTCTATTTCAAAATTATCTTTACGAGCAATATTCTTAATAGCCAACGCAATTTCGTTGGTTGATAAAAGTCTAAATCTGTATTTTTGACATCTGGAAAGAATAGTTATAGGAACTTTATGCTGCTCTGTAGTTGCTAAAATAAATATAACATGTTCAGGCGGCTCTTCCAATGTTTTAAGCAATGCATTAAAAGCTCCAGTAGAAAGCTGATGAACTTCGTCTATAATATAAATTTTATATTTTGAAGATGTTGCACCGAATTTTACATTTTCTCTGATTTCTCTGATATTATCTACACCAGTATTGGATGCAGCATCTATTTCCATCACATCTATACTTTGATTTTTTGCTATTTCTTCACAATTTTCACACTTACAGCACGGTTCGGGTGTAGGACCATTTTTACAGTTAAGTGCCTTAGCAAAAATTCTTGCCATCGTCGTCTTACCGGTTCCGCGAGGACCGCTAAACAAATACGCATGTGCAACTTTATCTTCTTTTATTGCATTTTTTAAAGTTTGTGATATATGATCCTGTCCGATAACTTCATCAAAAGTTGCAGGACGAAACTTACGAGCCAATACTAAGTATGACATGATAACCTCACTTCAAGTCGGCAGGTTTTTCGCGAGGAGCAAGTTTTATACTGTAAAGAACAAAACCGCCTGCAATAATGGAACCGACAAAATATATAACCCACAGATATGTATAATATCTTCCAAACATCGCAAAGATCCCTGACAGAATAAATGATCCCGGAAGAATAATTAATCCGGTTTCAAGATATCTCCATTTAGTTTTCATATTTGTATAAATATGCCCAAGCATATAGGTATGTCTTCTGTGACGGACAAATGCCGCTGCAAGAAGTATTAAACCTACTGGAGAAACCAGCTGACAAATAAGATGTATAAGTATCAATTGAAGTTTTACATCTTTGGCGGAAAACCAAGTAGCATCGTACAAATTTAACGAACCTATACTTGCTATGATTTTCGAACCATCTACTGCCATAGAATTTATAAGAACAAAAATTATTCCCATCAAAATACCTATACTGTAGGAAGCAAAAACTGTAGATTTCGGTGCACCGCTTTCACCCGGAACCCAGTGAAGAATACCAACAAATATTGACGGTGCAATTAGACCCATAATAAAAAACTGTCTTAAAGAATTTATTATCATAGGCATAGGATGCGGGCCTAAAATATTCTGTAGAGGACGCGTAATGAAATATATGCCCAACATAATAAATGCCACAAATAATTTTTGGTAGCCTATTTCTCCAAACATAAATTTTCTTATT
>JAFPUA010000044.1 GCA_017413305.1 Candidatus Ruminimicrobiellum caprinum | reverse complement strand
TTGTTGTTTCATCTCATCGCAATAACGATATAATTCATCATAAATATAAAAACAGAATAACACAAATGCTATAACATAACCATAAGCATGGATACTTGCAAGAAGAGCCAAGAATAAACAATATATGAACGGACGCTCAAATCTTTTGTTATAAAAAATTGCTATTAAGCATAACACCGGGAACAGCATACAGTACGGTCTTGCAATAATACTGTATTGATAAAAAATATAGAAAGTAAAAGGTATAGCAATTTTAAATATTGTTGAAAAATTTGATTTAAAGACAAAAAGATAAACCCCTATACAAGAAAAGAGCCACGGTATTATAAAAATATATTTATAACTTAAACCAAATAAAACAAAAACTTTCAGAATATAAAAAAAGAAAAACGGTGTCCCCTCATAAGAACACCTAGTGAACATTATATCAAAAAAACTGCAGTCACGCGCTGTAAGCCAGCTTTGAGCCTCGTCAAGCCACGCTTCATGAGTAAGCCCGATAAGAAAAGTTAAGCAGGCATATACAACAAATATTAAACATAATAAAATATTGTTTTTATTTTTAAACATTTTATATTAGCTGAGCCGGGAAAACTTCATTTTCCCTCAGCTGAGAGCTTAGAGCTGATAGTTTTCGGAATAGATACTATTGTTTTAGATTCTTTAAACTCTGTTCAAAAAATATTTTTTATTTTATTCCTTAAACTTTAAGCTGTAAGCTGTAAACTAAAATTCTTTTAAGAAAAGAATTTTATTATTCTGATTATTCCCATCTTTGCAACAGATTTGTGTGCGGAAACTGCAGTTCTACTATGTATTTCTTTTTTGTTTTTATGAAAATATTCATAAGCAACTAACAACATTTCTTCATTAGTTTTCGTCGGAATAAAGCCAAGTTCCTTTTTGATATGATTAGTATCAAAAACAAAATTTTCAGCAATCATTTTATATTGATAAGGGCCAAGAGGCGAAATACCGAGCATATAACAAATTTTCATGCCAAGTATCATAAACCATTTAGGCAAATGTACAAGTTTTGATTTCGAATTTACTTTATCAATAACATACCGATAAACTTCATTAAAAGTTTTTACATTATCGGAACCTATATTAAAAATATCTGATTTATTGTAATCAAGAGCTTTAATACATGCTGCAACTAAATCTTTAGCATAAACAAATTGATATTTATTGTTACCGTCACCTACCATCCATAACTTTCTATTTTCATCAATAAATTCAAATAAGATACCTAAAAGGCCTAATCTTCCTTCATCCATGATAGTAGGAGAACGGAATATCACAGTCTTTAAATCTTTATTCTTGTAAGACATTAATATTTTTTCGCCTTCTAATTTTGATTTTCCGTATATTTCCACAGGCTCTGGGATTTCTGTTTCTTTGACAGGCATATCAAAATTTTTTGCCCATAAACAATTGGACGAAATAAAAACTATTTTATTTATGCCATATTTGCAACACATATCGGCAATATTTTTTGTTCCGTCAACATTTGATGTCCAAAGATTTTTTAAATCCTTTTTTACATGTGCCAATAAAGCAGCACAATGAAATACTGCATCAAATTTATATTTTCCAAATACATTGTCTAAGAGATTAATATCCCTTATATCGCCTTGAATAGACGTAAAGTGCTTATGTTGATAAGTATCTTGCTGTAAATCTATAGAAACGCAAGTGTAGCCAAGTTTCAACAGTTCTTCTTTTAATATAGAACCAAAGAAACCAGAGCCACCTGTGATTAAAATTCTCTTAGGCGAATTTTGAAGATTAGAAGATTGTAAGGTTGGAATATTAGATGAGTCCATATTGTTTCAATATAGCTTTCAATGCTGCAATATGTTCGTCACTCATTGAGCACATCGGCAATCTCATCTCATCGGAACAAAGCCCCATCATTGCCATTGCTGTTTTTACCGGAATAGGATTTGTTTCCATAAACATTGCTTTAATTAAAGGAAGCCATTTGAAATGAATTTCTCTTGCTTTGTCATATTCTTTGTTTGCCATTGCATTTACTAAATCCGCAACAACTTTAGGCAATATGTTGGAAAGCACTGAAATAACACCTGTTCCACCGATAGACATTACAGGAACAGTTAAACCGTCATCGCCTGAAATCAAGTCGATTTCAGGTGCAAGAAGCTTTACTTGAGACATCTGATCAAGAGAGCCTGAAGCCTCTTTTACTGCAACTATATTTTTACAATCTTTTGCAAGCTGAGCAATAGTTTTAGGTTCGATATTTACTGCAGATCTTCCCTGAATATTATACAAAACAACAG
>JAFPUA010000043.1 GCA_017413305.1 Candidatus Ruminimicrobiellum caprinum | reverse complement strand
ATATCACCCATCTTGATTAACGAACCGTTAGGTGCAACAAGTGTCGTACCTATAGTCAACGGATATTCAATTACTGACTTACCGTCTTTTTCAATAACAAGTTTAGGTCTGTTCTTTCTTGTTCTATCTTCTATAATTACACGCTCAATCTGACCTGTAATTTTAGATTTTTCTTTCTGTAAAGTAACACCGTCTTTTATATCAACATATTTTAATTTACCGTCGTATTCGGAAATAATGGACTTTGAATGCGGATCCCATTTTGCAAGAAGCACATGTTTGCCGTCTTTCAAAGTAATTTCCTGACCGTCTTTAACCTTAATTACTGCACCATAAGGTATCTTGTGAACTTGTCTTCTTCTCGGAGAATTTTCCGTAAATACAAGTTCCGTATTTCTGTTAACTACCAATATATCGCCATCTCTATTTTTAATAGATTTTAAGTTATAGAAATCTACCGTACCGTCTTTTTCTGCATAGATTTCAGATTTCTGCGTAACTGTACTTGCAGCACCACCGATGTGGAAAGTTCTCAAAGTAAGCTGCGTACCCGGCTCACCGATAGACTGAGCTGCAACAACACCTACAGCTTCACCAACTTCGGCAAGTTTACCCGTTGCAGGGCTTAAACCGTAACATTTTGCACAAACTCCGTGTTCAGCTTCACAAGTTAGAACACTTCTGATACCGATTTTATCGATACCTGCTTCTATAAGTTTTTTTGCTTGTTCAAGAGTTATAACTTCTCCTCTTTTTACGATAAGCTCTTCTTGTATATCATCACCGTGTTGAATAATACCGACAACGTTATCGAGTGCAACTCTACCTACAATTCTCTCATCTATTTTTTCAATCGTTTCTTCACCGGATTTCAAATCTCCGATAAATACTCCGTTAGGTGTATGACAATCATGTTCTGTAACAACTACATCGTGAGATACATCAACGAGTTTTCTGGTTAAGTATCCTGCTTCTGCAGTTTTAAGAGCCGTATCGGAAAGACCTTTTCTACCACCGTGAGTAGAAATAAAGTATTCCAATATAGAAAGACCTTCTCTGAAGTTTGCAATAATAGGTGTTTCGATAATTTCACCTACGCCTCCAGAGAGTTTCTTTTGAGGTTTTGCCATAAGGCCTCTCATACCTGCAAGCTGTCTTACCTGCTGTCTGGAACCTCTAGCGCCGGAATCTGCCATCATAAACACAGAATTAAATCTGTTCTTATTTGGCTTATAAACTTCGCCTTCATCTTTCTTCATTTCATCAAACATTATATCTGCAACATTATCGGTAACCTTTGTCCAGATATCGATAATTTTGTTGTATCTTTCGCTTTCGGTAATCAAACCAAGCTTTGCCTGTTTTTCTATTTCTCTAATCTGTTTCTTTGCTTCTTTAACCATACCGTCCTTTTCGGGCGGAACTTTCATAGCATCTATGGAAATAGATACACCTGCAAGCGTTGCATATTTGTAACCGAGATTTTTAATTTCGTCAAGCAAGATAACTGTTTTGTACTGACCAAGTTCCTTAAAACACTGATCAATAATAGCAACCAAATCTTTCTTGCCCAAAGCTTTATTTTT
>JAFPUA010000042.1 GCA_017413305.1 Candidatus Ruminimicrobiellum caprinum | reverse complement strand
TGCTTCATTTGTTTGTGAAGATGTTTCTTTCTACAAAAATGAAAATATAATCACAATAACAGAAGAGGAAATAAAAGAATATTTTGGAGATTATAAAGATATATCAGAACTAAGAGAAAAAGCAATAAAATATTTTGGGAAAAATATTCAGGGGAAATTTTTTGATATTGGCGAATATAAAAATATAAGAATAAGTCAAACTTCTAAAAAAAAGTATAGAGGTTTTAGTGCAGATGAAAGAAAATTATTAATAGTTCCAAAATTATTGGATATATTAAAAAGTTCGAAATATGTAAGAACTTCAGACAAATATAAAGATAGAAAAGATAATATAACAATATTTTATTATTTTACAAATGAAGTTTTTATAAGGGATAAAAAATATAAAATTTTTATTACTATAGGAAGAGATGATAGAGGTAATTTGTTTTACGATCTTGATGAAAATAAAAGCTCCAAAGCGTTACCGCCGTTACAAACAGCGGGGCTTTGAAGCCTGCCAATAGTATAACTTAAAAAAATAAAAAAGTCAATGAGATTTGCAGATTATAAAATAATCCCATTGACGAAAATGAATTTGTAATGTAAGATTTAATATTAAATTTTTTGTTGACATAAATAAAATTTTAGATTATAATAAAATAGCAGTTTATAATAAGTAGAATAATAACTTAATAACAATGTTTTTGGAGTCCGAAAGGACACCCCTTTTGTTGAGGAAACGAAAGAAATATCAAGCCAAAAACAGAACGTTTTTTCAGGAATAAGACATTAAGCCGGCCAGCTTATGTCTTATTCCGAGTGTTCTCTATCCTGTTCTGCAGGTATGGGAACCACGGCTGTTTTAGTTTTGTGGGGTTTGATATTTCACGGCTAAGACAGCCGTTTTTGTTTATATCTTTTCAAAAACTTCCTTTCTTTTCTCCAAAGGCAAAAACACAAAAAAGGAGAAATGCTATGAAAATCTCAAAAAGTAAAAAAGCAGGTTTCACATTAGTGGAAATGGTTGTAACATTAATGATAATTGTTACATTATCATTGCTCTCTTTTCCTTTGTATAAAGGAATAACACACAAAAAAGCAGAATTATCAGAGGGGTATGTGTTGCTTGGAATTATAGTTGATGCACAAGTAGCCTATTATAATGAATATGGCAATTTCTTGGCTACACATGATAGCTGTACCGGAACAAGAGGAGGGTATTTAGCATCTTATACTTGTAATGATACTGTTTTAGGAATAAATGCTATAAATAATAGATATTTTACTTTGTTTAATATCAATAATTTGTGGGGAAGCGATTGTGATATTAGATTTCTTGCAGTTGTTAACAGTAAGAATTCTGGAACTATTTCTATGGAGTATAATGTCACTCAAAGGTTTGAACCAGTTGTATCAGGAATATAAGTAGAGTTGATGACATATAATTAAATTTAGGACGGGACATAGCGCCGTTCTGATGGGGCAGAGGTGTTAGACATCTCTGCCCTTTTGATTTTTAATTTTTTTGCATTTTGTGAGTAAAATAAATAGCAATAATACCAAATTAAATCAAATTAGGCTATTGTATAAGCCCGAATTATATCAAATTCGGGCTTGTTGCTTGTTAGTGTTTAAAAATCTTATTCAATTATATGAAGAATTTATGAGTTTATTTTTAATAATTTTCAATTAAGTGAATAAAATGCTTGATTTTATATTAAAATAATCATATAATTATATAAAATAAGGATTGGAGCTTTTATGATAAATAGGCCTGAATATCTTCAGAAATTAATTGATTGGAAAGATAAAAGCGATTTAATAAAAGTTGTTACCGGTATAAGAAGATGCGGTAAATCAACTTTATTTTTGTTGTTCCAAGATTATTTGAAAAAAAATGGTGTTTCTGATAAACAAATAATAACTATTAATTTGGAAATGGCAGAAAATAATGATTTGCTTGACTACAAAGTTCTTCATGATTATGTTTTAAAAAAATGTAAATCAAATAAAATGAATTATGTTTTTTTAGATGAAATACAAATGGTTGATCAATATCAAAAAGCAGTAAACAGTTTGAGATTAAAAGAAAATATAGATTTATATCTTACCGGCTCAAATGCATATATGTTCTCTAAAAAATTAACCACATTACTTTCCGGCAGATATATAGAAATAAAAATGCTTCCGCTTTCTTTTAAAGAATATATGTCCGCTTTCCCAGGGGCAAACGAAAATTCTTATGATATGAAGTTTAACGATTATGTTCAGTTTGGTTCTTTTCCACAAATATTGAATTTTTATAATGATAAATCAAGGATAGAAGAAACTTTATGGCATGATTATTTGGATAGTGTATATAATACAATTATTGTTAAAGATATTATGTCAAGACAAGGAATAAAAGAATTATCAAAATTAACCAGAGTAATAAAATTTATGTTTGATAATATAGGTTCGGAAACATCTTTAAATAATATAAGCAATATTTTAAATAACGATTTGAATTTATCTTCTAAAGAAAGTAAAATTCATGTGCAGACGATAGAAAGTTATATAGAAGGATTAG
>JAFPUA010000041.1 GCA_017413305.1 Candidatus Ruminimicrobiellum caprinum | reverse complement strand
CCTTCATATAATTTTTTGTACTCAATTTCAAAGCTAAAAAAATTATTTTCATTACCCTTTTTAACTGATTCAGAAATACTATGATAATCTTCTTTATTATCAAGTTTTTCCAAGATAAAATTACAAAAAGTTTTCTTTTCGGCTCTTGTGAAAGGTCTTTCGGTATGAACTCTAAAATCAATATCTTCGGAAAATCTTTGGATTTTATTATATGCCTTTGATAAACAAGTTCCGCCGGAGAAAACAATTTTTAAATCAGGGTAATTAATTTTGCTGATTTCAGATAAAACCTTAACGACATAATAATCTTTCTCAACAAACTGCGGAGCTATACCAAATTCGTGAGAATAGTCATTAACTATATTTATAATATTTTTCTTTGTTTCTGACTGTTTCATAAGTTATATAAACTCCGTTAAATCCGATTTTCCTCAAAATAGTTCCTTTTATAGCGATAACTTTTCCGCTTGGAACTTGCGTTGTCTTGCCTTCATTATACCACAGTTCGTAACGGCTTGGCAGAACCTTAATATTAAGTTTTTCGGCAACTGCTTTACCAATTTCAGTTAAATCAATCTGCGGAATTATTTTACCCGTCAACTTTGATTCTTTTGCTTTTACATATACCCCCTGTCCGACTTTCATAATCAGTTTTTTTGATATTAATTTGCGTAGTGCACGCATGACCTGATCCCTATCAGACAAATCCAAAAAATCCGGCAGCATAAATACGAAGTCCTTTGACTTCTTTATACGATATTGAATTCTTTTTTCTAAAATATCTGATATTGGCATAGTTTTCTCGCTTTGTTCGTTATAAAATACGACATTATATATTTATATTATACGACATATTAAATAATTTTTAAAGAGGTATAATTAAATATATTTAAAGAAAATTAACAAATAGATTAAATATACGAAAGGTTTAATTCGTTAATAACGAAAATTAAACTAACAATTATTCAATTTAATAAAATTTATAAAATCTGCAAAATAGTAATTGTATAAAATTTAATAATTATATGTTAAAAATGCTTAATTACTAAACAAAAACTTCTTCTTTAAATTTTGACTGTTGCAAAATTTTAGGGTCAAAATCTTTTGTAATAGTGTAGTACCTTAAAACATTATATACATTTGGCATTTTTTTATATTTTTCAATATTATCAAATTTATTAGAATGAATAACATTGTTAGCTATTTCTTTTTCTTTTGTATTTAAGCTTTCATAATCATTCCACCAATTATCAGTCCATCCAGAATTTTTAAATTTCATTCTATAAATAATAAAAGTTTCTGGCATATATAATATTTTTATAAATTCTTCTTCATCCTTGCCAAAAGCTTCATCAAAGAAACTTCTACCCGTTCCAATTTTACCTTTCGTTGAATTTAATACCGCCTGTATTGAACGAATATATTTTCTATTCCAATGAGTGCCAATATATTCTCTATTTTGGAAATATTTTGGATCCATTATTGGATGATATTTCATTGGGAAGGAGTATATTCTAACACCTAATTCATCAGATAATTCAACATTTATTTTTAATCTGTAATATAGTTCAATGGGTTTATCTTCAAAATTATATAAAATATAATTTGAAAGATGTTTTACTCCGTGTTGTGCGGCTAACTTAATTGCACTAATATACTTGTCTCTTAATGCCCAATTATCAAAAGCAATCCTTAGTGGGTTTATAGCCGTTTTACTTAACAATTTCATTTTTTCATTTGTCATTAAGCGAGCATCTAAACCCTGATTAAAATCTATATATCGATTCTTGTTTGATTTTAATCTTTTTTGCTCATATAAATCTTTAAACTCTTTATATACACTTAACACATCTTTTTCTGTCGCAGTATATTCATTTAGCATATAATGTTCTTTTAGTGAGTCAAAAAGTTTTTGTTTCTCATCTCCATGTAATCTATCCAAAAATTCGTTCAATAAATTTGTAGCTTTCCTTATGTATGCTTTTTTATTGTAATTTTCTTTTATTCTTGCAATAGCAATGTCTAAATAATTTGACCTTTCAAATTTTGCACCTTTATAAAACCCGGCATCTAAAATTTCTTTTATGATTTCATTAAACTTTTCAGATGCAAGAACATTATTATCCAGTAGCAATAAGTTTTTTTGTTCACCAAATTTATCTCTTGTAGCATTTATTTTATCCCCAATTGTTATCATATTTTCATATTTGGGCTCTATAATGGGAACTGCACAGAATTTACACTTATTTACACAACCTCTTGACATATATCCATAATAAGATCCAGATTCCGGATATTTATAATCAATTTCTTCTAAAATAGAATAATCCAAAGGTAATTCATCTATAATATAATCGTTGTCATCGTATATGCCTGGTCTATTCAACAAACCTACATCCGGAACAACTCCTGTAGCTTTTTCAAACTCTTTTGATACTACAGATGCTAAAACTCCACCAGCATGAACATCCTTTACAT
>JAFPUA010000040.1 GCA_017413305.1 Candidatus Ruminimicrobiellum caprinum | reverse complement strand
TCCGTGTCCGTTTTTCATTGCAAAAGAAGATGCGTTCATACCATCAATATTTTTAGCTCTTATATCCGCCTTTCGCTTAACCATTTTCTTTACAATATTGAGCATACCTTTTTCAGAAGCCATCATTAAAGCTGTTGTTCCGTTAGGAAGTTTAAAATTTATATCGACTCCATGTTCGATAATCAATGCTGCAACATCTTCCATATTTTCACTTATGGCAAGCATTAATGCATTCATACTTAAATTATAAGAAACATTAACATTTGCACCTGCTTTAATAAGAATTTCAGCTATATCTTCATGTTTGGCATTAATGGCAGCAAGCAAAATACTATTTCCGCTGCGATCTTTAGTATTTGGGCTTACTCCATTTTTTAAATAAGTTTTTAAAGAACGCTTGTCATTATTTTTTACAGAATCAACAATACTACAGTTTGCCGTACAGTATAAACCTTCTATGAAAAGCAACAAAAACACTAAGGTAAAGAGGTTAATAAATTTTATTTTTTTTATCATTTACTAGGCTTTTAACTCTGCTATTTTTATATTGCACTCTTTTGATAACTTTATATCAAATTTTGCAGCCTGTTGATAGTTGGCAATTGCCAACTCTTTTTTCCCGTTATTTTCACACAACTGAGCATAACCAAAATAAGAATTTGCATTACGAGGATTTATCTCCATAGCTTTCTTATAATAAAATTCCCCTTTAGCAAAATCGTTCTGCTGTTTAAAAATATTCCCCATACGAACATATGCTAAAATACTGTTAGGCGAAAGCTCCGTTACTTTTGTTAAATCCTGCATAGCTTCTTGAAATTTATTCATTTTCTCATACACTTCTGCTCTTAAAAGATAACATCTTATATCTTTTAAATTTAGCTGTATGGCTTTTGTCAAATCTTCTATAGCTTCAGGATATTTAAGATTTTTAAAATTAATATTTCCTCTGTTTAAATATTTTTCACTTTCTAAAGGATTAGTGTTATCTTCTTTCGGCTCAGGTTTTTCGTCTGTTTTTTGAACCGGCTGTTCAACAACATGAGTTGCTGAGCTCTTAAGCTGTTCCATTACAGAGCTATCCTCAACAACATCGGCCTCGTCTATATTAACGCCTAAAGATTGAGCTTTTTTCAAATCTTTTTCTGCATCAATTTTTCTATTTATTTTTCTATAAGCCATAGCTCTCTTGTAATAAAACTCTCCGTCATCTTTATTTGAAGAAAGCCACTTTGAATATGTTATTGAAGCATCTACAAATTTATTATTTTTTTCAAGCATATAAGCTTTTTCCAAAAACAAATCCCTGTTTTTAGGATTAAGTTTTATTGCTTTATCAAAATTTGCCATACTTTCTTTAACATTATTTAATTTAAAACAAATCTTTGCTTTTAGCAAGAAAAGCATATAATCCGACGATGTTATTTTTATCGCTTTGTCTATATTATCAAGAGCAGATTTAAAATCATTTTGTGCAAAATATGCTTTCGCCAAAGAATAAAAAACTTTTTTATTTTTTATACCGTTTGAAATCGAGTTATTCAAATATTTAATTGTATCGTCATATTTTTCCAATTCGCAACAACTTATACCAAGATACATATCAATTTCTTTTTCTTGTTTATAAGTTGCATAAATATCACTAAGTAAAGAATATGTTTCCTGATATTTTCCTAAATTAAAACAAATGATAGAAAACAAATATTTGTTATTGATATCATCTAAAAAGTCAGATATCAATTGTGTATCAATGTAGGCTTGCTCGTATTTCGATATTTTAACATAATATTTTATTCTGGCAATGTAGGCTTGAGTATATTCAGAATTTTTTTCCAATGATAAGGCTATATTCTTTAAGAAATTTGAAGAATCTCCTTTGTATTGGTACAACATTGCTCTCTTAAAATAAAGTTCTGCATTTTCAGAATCTAATTTTATTGCCTTATCAATAAAAGAAATTGCATCTTTATATTTCTTTAGTTCTGTATATGACTGAACTGCTCCGACACAAGCTTTTAAAGTTAAATCTTTATCTTTAGAAATCTTTACAGCTTTTTCATAGTCTTTTACAGAATCTTTATATTTTTTCTCTGCAAAAAGCAAATCTGCTCTCTGTACATAATAAAATGCGTTATCCTTGTCTTTATTTATAGCTTTATCAAGATCTTTTACAGATAAAGTTACAGGTTCCGTTGCCGCCACAACAGGCTCTGTCTGTTTCTGTTCCGTAGGTAAAGGTTCTTCTTTTTTTACTTCTGTTTGTTGTTTAAATACGGACTCTTTATCCTGTTTGATATCTTTTTTGGATTCCGGTTCAATAACAGGTTCTTTTGTTTCAGGTTCAATCTTTACATCCTGTTTGATTTCTTTCTCCAGTTCGGATATTTTTTCTTGTACTTGTTCAATTACAGGCTCAACTTTAGTTTTTTGTTCAACTGCAGGCTCAGGTTGTTTCTCTTCAATTTTCTCCG
>JAFPUA010000039.1 GCA_017413305.1 Candidatus Ruminimicrobiellum caprinum | reverse complement strand
CTGTTTGTATATCTTTATCAAAAAGTTTTGATTTATCGTAAGTTGTCCTGAACAAAAAGTCTATACCTGATTTTTTAATCAATTCTATACTGCGTTTTATGTTATCGATATTTACCGGAACACAACAAACCAAATCGTATTTATCGAATGTACCTTTTATATCCATAGCAATAAAATCCACCAGTTTTTGATTTATAACTTGTTCCAACACTTGCGGATTTGATCCGTTACTGTCAAGTTTAACCAAAAAACCCATAGCTTTAACTTTTTTTATAAAATCAATTAAGTCCGGTTGCAATGTAGGTTCTCCGCCCGTTATTACAACAGCATCCAACTGATTTCTTCTGCTTTCAAGAAACGCAAAAACTTGCTCTTCAGGAATCGGAACCTGAAACATTTCAGGATAAACAAGTTCGGGATTATGACAATATGCACACTTAAAATTGCAGCCTTGCGTAAAAATAATTGCTGCAGTTTTATTTGGAAAATCTATAAATGAAAATTTTTGTAATCCGCCGATTCTCATGAAACACTCCGTGTTTGTTTAAATGGTTAATGGGTGAATGGCTTAAAGGTTATTATTTAAAAAAATTTGCTTTGCAAATTTTTACAATTTAAACTTTTCACCTTTTCACCAACAAATTGTTTTGCAATTTGTTATCACCCATTCACCAAGATTTACATATTTGCTACTTTTCTTATCTTGAACTCTTCTTGTTTACCGTCGTTCCATTGCGATACAGGTCTTAAATAACCTACAACTCTGGAATAAACTTCGCAAGTTGATCCGCAAGTAGGACAAACTTTTACTTCACCGTTTAAATATCCGTCGTTAGGGCAAACACTGAATGTAGGAGTGATAGACATATATGGTAACTTATAATTTGTAAATGCTTTTTTAATGAAGTTCTTCATAGATTCGGTGTTTGTAATTTGTTCACCTATAAACATATGTTGAACTGTTCCACCTGTATACAAAGATTGTATTTCATGTTGCAATTCCAAAACTTCAAACAAATCATCGGTATAATTTACCGGCAACTGTGTTGAGTTTGTATAGAAAGGCGGATGATTTTGTTTAACAGCTTCATTATTTGCAAATATTATATCGGAATATTTCTTTCTGTCTATTTTTGCAAGCCTGTAAGAAGTTCCTTCTGCAGGAGTTGCTTCCAAATTATAAATGTTTCCTGTTTCTTCCTGATATTTTTGCAATGTGTTTCTCATAAATGTTAATACTTTTATTGCAAAATCTTTACCTTTTTTGCTTGCGATGTTTTCTTTCAAGAAGTTTAAGCAACATTCATTCATACCTACAACACCGATGGTTGAAAAATGGTTTTTCCAATAGCAACCGAATCTCTGTTTAATGTTTCTTAAATAGAAACTCATATACGGATAAAGGTTTTGGTCTGTAAGTTTTTCCAATACTTTTCTCTTTGTTTCCAAACTGTTTTTAGCTATAGTCATTAATTTATCGAGTTTTTGGAAAAATTCTTCTTCAGTTTTTGCTTCATAACCGAGTCTTGGCATATTCAATGTAACAACACCGATAGAACCTGTTAAAGGAGATGCACCGAAAAGTCCGCCACCTCTTCTTCTAAGTTCTCTGTTATCTATTCTAAGTCTGCAGCACATACTTCTTGCATCGTCCGGATCCATATCGGAGTTAATGAAGTTTGCAAAGTAAGGAATACCATATTTTGCAGTTGCATCCCACAACAATTTTAATTCAGGATTATCCCAATCAAAATCTTTACTTATATTATATGTAGGTATAGGGAAACTGAATACTCTGCCCTTTGCATCACCTTCCAACATAACTTCCAAAAATGCTTTGTTTAACATATCCATTTCTTTTTGGAAATCACCATATGTTTTAGGTTGTGGCTTTCCACCGATGATAACAGCTTCGTCTTTATAATGTTTAGGAACTTTCAAATCAAGTGTTAAGTTTGTAAATGGTGACTGGAAACCTACTCTTGTAGGAACATTTAAGTTAAACAAGAATTCTTGTAATGCTTGTT
>JAFPUA010000342.1 GCA_017413305.1 Candidatus Ruminimicrobiellum caprinum | reverse complement strand
TATTTCTTAAATTCAAAACATCTTGAACTTTTTTCTCGTTAAAAGAAATGCCGTCTCTCTTAAAAAATCTTCTTACACAGCTGTCACTTTTTTCGCCTTCTTTTTCATAAATATCAAAAGGTGTTACGGTAACTTTATACTTTTTTAAAGCTTCAAACCAAGATATAAAATGATACGGCATAGAATCAACTATGACTCCGTCCATATCAAATAAAACAGCTTTATATTTTGTCATACCATAATTTCTCATTGCTAATTTCTCATTGCTAATTGCCGTATTATCGTATCTTTTTTCCCTGCAGATGTTTCCGGATAATCGGAACTAAAGTGCGCACCGCGGCTTTCTTTTCTTAACATTGCAGACTTTACTATAATTTCTGCAACATCGACAATATTTTTTATTTCCAACAATTCTATACTTACTTTAAAATCTCTAAAATGATTTTTAACTTCATCTTTAATAAGTTCTATTCTCTTTAATGCCATCTGTAACCTTTCATCGTTACGGACAATAGCAACATAATTGGACATTAATCGTCTAACCTCTTCCCAATTGTGTAACATCGTAGTAGGGTCTCCGGAACCGGTAGCTTTATTAATGAATTCCGGAACATTATCGTCAATTACAATATCTTTCAACATATCTTTTGATTTCTGATAAGCATATTCCGCAAAAACAAGACCGTCAAGGAGAGAATTTGAAGCAAGCCTGTTTGCCCCCTGCAGACCATTGCAGGCATCTTCTCCTATGGCGAAAAGATTTTTTATTGTTGTCTGTGCATATTTATCAACGGCAACTCCACCGCAACAATAATGTGCTGCAGGAACAACCGGTATCATATCGCGCGCCATATCTATACCGTAAAACAAACACTTTTCATAAATATTAGGGAATCTTTTAACGATAAAATCTTCGCCTCTGTGACGAATATCAAGATAAACAAACTTATCTCCGCTTTTTTTCAGTTCGGTATCTATTGCACGCGAAACTATATCACGCGGTGCCAAATCTTTTAAGGAATGATACTTTTTCATAAAAGCTTCGCCTTTCTGATTTTTAAGAATAGCACCTTCCCCTCTGACAGCTTCAGATATTAAGAAAGATTTTGCCACGGGGTTGTATAAACATGTAGGATGAAACTGTATAAACTCCATATTGGCGATATCTGCACCTGCTCTGTATGCCATAGCAATACCATCGCCGGTAGCTACATCGGGGTTAGATGTATAAAGATACACTTTACCGCATCCGCCGCAAGCAAGTACTACAACTTTCGCAAGGAATGTTTCAACTTTAGAATTTTTCTCATCATAAACATAAGCACCACAACATTTTTTGTCTTTATCAACGATCAAATCTATCGCCATGTGATCTTCATATATATCTATATTTTTAGCTTTTTGTACATTATTTATAAGAACTTTTTCTATCTCTTCGCCGGTAATATCACCTGCATGAAGAATTCTTCTTTTGCTGTGCCCGCCTTCAAGGCCAAGCTCAAATTCGGAATCGGAATCTTTATAACTTTTTTTGGCAAAATTCATTCCCATATCAATAAGTTCTTTTATTCTATCGGGGGCAGTCTTAACGGCAATTTCAACAATTTCTTCATTGCATAATCCTGCTCCTGCAACAAGAGTATCCTTTATATGGGATTCAAAAGTATCATCCTTATCGGTAACACAAGCAACTCCGCCCTGAGCTTTGCCAGTGGCGGAATCAAATAATTTTCTTTTTGTAATAAGCGATACAGAACCGGCTTTACACGCTTTAAGTGCAAAACTCAACCCGGCAATACCGCTACCGATAATTAAGTAGTCTGATTTTATAGTCATTGTTTATATTTTATTGTACATTAAAAAGTTATTCAGCTTTTTCCGTCTTAAACCATTGCATAAGTTCACCGAGAAGTCTCTTAGCTTCATCCTTATTGCCATTATCTCTAGCCGCATTAATTTGCTTTATTTTTTCTCTATCCTGAGAAATAACAGTTCTTACTGCGCCGATTGCCTTGTTCATATTTTCGGCAAGTTCTACAGTCTCATCTTTTTTCCTATGATGAACAGTCAAAGAGAAATCTCCCTCGGAAATTTTATTCATTACTTTCTCAAAAAAGTATATAGGTCCCACAATTCTATGAAAATAAAATATACTTTCTATAAGTACTGCAGACATAAAAATAAGTGTTACCCAAAAAAAACCGCTAGTGTAAGTTCTAACAAAATTTTTAATTGATCCTGCACTAAGCTGGTCCATACCCGGCGAACTTAAAAGAGTGTCTAAAAACATATAATATATCAGGATTGCCAGAACGACGATAATACCCGCCAACAATAACAGATATCGTATCTGTATATTCGGCTTAACGATGTACTGTCTTCTTACTCTGCCCATACAATCTCCTTATACTTCTTTATTTTGAACAAACTATATTGTCTATTAATCTTACATTACCGACTTTTACAGCAACAGCAGCTAAAACTTTTTTATCATTTTTATCTGCAGGCTCTAATGTGTCGGCATTTCTTAATTCTATATAATCTATCTTGCTGTCTTTAATTTTCAAAATGTTTTTTTCAAGATTTTTCTTTATAGCGGAAAGATTTTTCCCTGCAGAAAATTCTTTTTTTGCAATACACAGTGCGGCATATATCCCGTTAGCTTCTGCTTTGGCTTCAGGCTTTAAATAAGTATTTCTGCTGGAAAGAGCAATACCGGATTTTTCTCTTACGATAGGACAACCGATAATTTTTGTTCTGATATTTAAATCTTCAACCATTTTCTTAATTATTATGTACTGCTGATAATCTTTTAATCCGAAATATGCTCTATCGGCAAGAGATATGTTTAACAACTTCGATACTACAGTTGTAACTCCTCTGAAATGAATAGGTCTTGTAACGCCGCACATGATTTTGGATATTTTTTCCGTAGAAACATATGTTAAAAAATCTTTCCCGTAAAGAGTTTCGTTAGTCGGAAGGAACAAAAAATCAACTTTATTATCTTTACAAATTTTTATATCATTTTCTATCGGACGCGGATATTTATTGTAATCTTCGTTCGGTCCAAACTGTATAGGGTTGACATACACGGAAACTACCGTAATATCGTTCTGCGATACAGACTTTTTTATTAAAGAAATATGTCCTGCATGCAATGCACCCATCGTCGGCACAAGCCCTATGGATTTATTTTTCTTTATTAAATTTAGACATGCTTTTTGTAATTCTTGAGGTGACTTAATTATCTTCATTTATATATATTTTCCTCCTCGGGAAAAGTTCCGTTTTTAACTTCTTTACTATATTGTTGTGCTGCCTGTTTTATTATATTTGCCAAATTTGCATATCTTTTAACAAATTTCGGTTTAAAGCCGTCAAACATTCCCAACATATCGTCACTTACCAACACTTGTCCGCCGCAATATCTTCCGGCACCTATACCTATAGTCGGAATTTTTAATTTTTCGGTAACAGTTTTAGCTATAGTTTCAGGAATACCTTCCAACACTATCATAGATACACCTTCTTTTTCGAGAAGAAGAGCATCTTCCAATAGTTTCTTTTGAGATTCTTCATCGCGACACTGAACTTTGTATCCGCCCATTTTTTCTATTGACTGAGGCATAAGCCCTAAATGTCCTATAATTTTTATTCCTGCACCGATTATTGATTTAATCGACTTTATTATTTCTTTACCGCCTTCAAGCTTCACATAGTCGGCACCTGCAGCAATAAGTTTTTTTGCATTTTCTACGGCAAGATTTTCGTCATCTTCATAAGATTTATACGGCATATCGGCAGCAATTTTTATTTTACCTATGTTGCCTCGTGCAACAGCCTTTGTATGATGTATCATGTCGTCCATGGTAACAGGCAAT
>JAFPUA010000341.1 GCA_017413305.1 Candidatus Ruminimicrobiellum caprinum | reverse complement strand
TAATTTCAAAACGTGGTGTACGAATATATAAAAGCGATAGCGTGGTAGTACATAAGTTTTGAAATTACAAAGTCGTAACCAGAAATTGCAAATCGTTATAATTAGCTTAAATTTTGGGAGATTAGTTTGAAAATTTCGTCGACGGAAATAAGTTTCATGCAGTCAACTTTGGTACAAGTTCTGTTTCTGCAAGGCTGACAAGGCACTTTTTTCTGAACTACAGTAGTATTTCCTTTAAAAGGTCCTGTTCTTTTTGCATCTGTAGGACCTAGTATCGCAATTGCAGGGACTTTTAATGCTGTAGCTATATGCATAGGGCCTGCTTCGTTAGCTAAAAATAAGTCTGCCATTGTAAACAACGCCATAAGCTGTTTTAATGTCAATTTGCCTGTAAGATTAATAATCTTTTTATTTTCAAGCATAGAAATTATTTCTTCATCTAAGCCTTTTTCACTGGCACCACCCTCTTTGCCACCAATAAGCATCACATTAACATCATAATTTTTGTTTATTAAATCTATAGTTTTAGCAAATTTATCGCTCTGCCAACGACGAGATATCCAGCCTCCGCCGGGGTGAATTAAAACTATTTTTTTATTTAAATCAACATTTTCTTTTTTTAATATTTCTTTTACTTCGTTAATATATTTATCTTTAATTTCTAAATGAAAATCTAATTTGTCAGTATCAAAATCACAACCTAAATATTTTGCAACTGCCAAATGCCTTTCAATACAGTGCGATATAACATTGTCAGGCTTTATTTCTCTGGAAAACAGCCAAGAAAGTTCACGCATACCGTTTGTGGAAGAAGATGCAAGTTTTATTTTTGCACCAGCCATCATAACTATAGCTGCGGACTTAAAAAGACCATGAAAATCTATACTAAGATCAAACTTTTCTGCACGAAGAAGTTTTTTCATCTTTCTTATATAAGAAAGAGAAATATTTCTTCTGTCAAAAACTATTAAATTATCTATTAAAGAATTGTCTTTGATTATGTCGGCACATCTTTCGTCGGCTATCCAACTGATGTGCGCATGAGGATATTTTTTCTTTATTTCAACTACAGCAGGTAACGCAAAAATTATATCACCCATCCTGCTCGGCTGAACAATTAATATTTTAGGTTTATTATTTGTTTGTAAGTAGTGTATAATTTCAGTTTGTTTCAGCATATTACATTAAGTTGTGTTAGTTTATGGTTTTCTCAGCTCTAAGCTCTCAATTCTAAGCTAAAAAATGTTACACATTTTTTATAATCTTTATATTTTTTGCTACTGCACCTTTCTGCTGTTCTACAACTCTGGCAGCTTTTGCGCCAAGTTGTATTCTAAAAGGTTCGTCGTACATAAATTTTTCTATAATATCTTTAAGTTCTGTTTCGTCTTCTATTTCAACACCGCCGTTACTTGTTAAAGCCTTAACTTCACTTTCAAAATTAAACATATGCTTCCCGTATATTACAGGTTTTGCATATGCTGCAGCTTCTATTGGGTTCTGACCACCTTTGTTTACAAGAGATCCGCCCACAAAAACCATGTCAGATATAGAATATATCGCCTGCAATTTACCAAAAACATCAACTACAACAACATCTTTTTCAGTACCGGAACTTAATTGTGAAAATAAAACAAATTTTAAATTATTTTTTTCTAAAAGAGATATGACATCTTTTACTCTGGAAATATGGCGAGGAGCAATAATAAGTTTTAAATTCTTATATTTTTTTATTACTTCTTTATAAACATTTATTATTTTTTTCTCTTCACCCTCTCTGGTGCTGCCCGCTGTAAAAATTCTGTCTTGTTCGGTAAAAAATAAGCTTTCTTTTTCCATCGTTTCGTGTGTCCAATCTCTGTCATATTTTATGTTGCCGGTTATTTCAAGCTTATTTTTATCTTCGATCATTGCTTTAAATCTTTCATAATCCTGCTCATTTCTGACAGAAATAAATGATATTAAATTTAAAAACGGCTTCCAGAAAAATTTTGTTAATTTATAATAAGGAAATGCATTTTTTGATATTCTGCCGTTAACGGTAATAATTTTTGTACCGATTTTATTTGCACATATTATCATACTCGGCCAAAATTCTGTCTCAATAAGCACTAAAATATCCGGTTTAACTTTCTTTAATTGTTTAGCTATAAAAGGATATAAATCAACTGGCATCAAAGCATAATAAGATATACCTTTGATTTTGGAAATGTATTCTCTTGCGGATTTTGTGATAGCAGAAACTATTATATTGTATTCCTGCAAATGTGGTATCATAGGCTCTACAGCGCGCGCCTCACCTAAAGATGCACAATGTATCCATATAGTTTTTTTGTTTTTATCTAATTCCGGAACTTTCCAGCAGGACAGTCTTTCTGAAATTTTGTATAAGAATTCCTGCCTGTTCTTTTTACCGGAAAGAAATATTCCTAAAAGGATAGGGAACAGAAATATTAACATTAAACAATTGTAGAAAAATACCAATACGTTTACCATAGGAACAATATTATATATTTTTTATTTTTATTTTTCAAATTGTAAAAAAAGAAAAAAGAGCAGAAGAAAAATCTTCTGCTCTTTTATATTTTAAATCAGATATTAGAAGTGATAAGCTACACCAACGTTGATAACAGAACCGCCATTTACTCTAAAACCGAAAGTATCGGATTCTGGATCGTTATTTCTGTCATCTTTTTCATGCTGGTATCCGATTGATGCAAAGTTAAGTATTGCACTGATAGACCATGCATCGCTAAATGCATATTCTACAACAGGAACAACTGTAAGTCCAAAAGCATCAGCTTTTATATCTTTTGCAGCTTTATACTTTGTGTTTTCATAAAATATTGTACCTTTTGCCAAAAGACTAAAATTACCAACTTCTAACAATTTGTATCTTGCAAATGGTGCTATTCCAATTGTTTCTGCATCGCCCCAAATTGCTTCTTGTTCCTGACCGTAAGAAACACCTATACCGATATCCCATTTTTCATTCAAATTGTAACCGAATTCAGGAGCAATTTCCCAAGCGGTATTTGAATAATGTGCGTCCGTGGAATCTTTTCCATTGGTGTTTTCATAAGATGCTGTTCCACCAATCCACATACCTTCTGCCATTGCAGGTACTGCCAATGCTACTGCGAACAACATTGCTAACAAACTTTTTTTCATTTGTTTTACTACCTCCATGTTTTAGGTTTTGTAATGTAATAAAACATTACAGAGAGTATTCTATCTTTTTTTGCAATATTTTGTCAAGAATTTTTCACAAAAATTTTACAAAAAATGAAAATCTCTGTTGCATGGAGGACAACAGAGATTTATTATTAATGAAACAAAGGGGCTTAATCTTTGTCATTATTAAATATTAAGTAATGCGGAATTTTGGCTTTCTGCTAGGCACAGCGAGGCGAAGTGTACAATTGAACAAGGTACATGAGCCAAGCTGTAACAACGCAGAAAGACAAAAGAACCATTACTAGAATGAAATTTGCATTCTTAGAGTCCCTACATATGCAGTATCTGCATCGTTGTCATAATAAGGATTTTCTACCATTTGGAAATCCGGGCTGATTGATAAATAATCAGCAATGTTCCAGCTGTAATATACTTCTAAATGATTTTCTGATTTTGCATCTTTATTTACATAATCTTTATAATCATTGGAAGGTAAAATCTGACCGTAAGCAACACCGATGGTATCTTCATCGCCGATACCTTTAACATTTGCCTGAAGACCTACGCTCCAAACATGTTCGGCAGCAACTATTTCTTCATCAGCTCCACCGATATCTTTTCCTATGTTTCCTCTTTCCCAGCTATATCTGCCGAACAAACCGAAAACATTGGAAAGCTGCTGATCAAAGCTGATACCTGCACCGAAATCCTTTTCTTTACCTTTGCCTGTTCCGTCAATTTTTCCATAATCGTTGGTATTTGTCCAACCGTAAATTCTGTAATTTCCGTCCATATCGGAAATTAATCCCGGTCTAAAATTTACCTGAGCGGAAGCAAAGGCATTTCTGGTAATATCTGCAGAACTGCCGTTAGAATCTTCACTTGCATCAATATACTGAGCAGTAAAATCTACATAGTCTGTTGTAACATTTGCCTTTACACCGAATCTGTTATCTGAGAAACCGATATTTGCTGCATTTCTAAACATCGCTCCGATAAACTGAGATGTTTCATCATTTGCATAAGCATTATCGTCAACACCTGTTGTCGGATCCAACACACCAGCACTCAATGCAAATACATCGGAAAACTTATGTTCGAACCATGCCTCGGTTACAGCTACTACTCCGCTGTCGTCGGCATCTCTGTTGATACCTGCGATAGAATCCAAATACTGGTTCAAATCACCTTTACCTGTTTCCAAGTGAAAAAATGCAACATTGTTTTCGTCAAACTTTTTTTCAATTTCCAAATCTACGGAATACTGACCCATTGTAGGAGTTTTGTTTTCGTCATCTTCTCCCGGGTTAGGAACAGAATTTGCATTCTGTAAATTCTGCAAAACTAACGTAACTCCTCCGCCGATTGTCAAACCGTCCAAGAAATTTTCTGCTGCATAGGAGTTTGATACTCCCAATGTTACTACTGATGCTAAAAATAGCATTGCTACTACCTTCTTCATTTTTCCTTTTCTCCTTACCGCCCTGAGCGGTTTTTTTATTTTTTACTACCTTTAGATTTTCTCATAAGTTGTGTTGTACAAGTATCGCTTTTGGAACAAGATCCGCAATTATTGTCACAGCCGCAGCCGCAATCACACTTACCACTTTTTACTTGTTTATATATTTTTTTTATAAGAACGAAAGCACAAAGTGCTACAATTAGTAAAACGAATAAAGTTTCCACGAGAACCCCCTATTTGAAGCTCGGATGGTCGGAAGTAAATTTATAAAAACACCGCTATACTTCTGACCTTCAGAACATCTGTCCTTCTGATCTTCTAAAAATCTTAGAATCCTAAGATTTTTCCGCCTTGATAGACTACAAACGACAGCAGATATCCCAATGCCGTTGACCATAAGAACAATATTAATAACCACTTAATTCTCGAGCCGGCTTCTCTATAGAATACTGTTAATGCAACTATACAAGGAACATATATCAAACAGAACATTAAAAATGCTACGGATTTTAACGGGCTCCAATCCGGATCGGAAGAGATTTTTTCCGCTAACGAATTAACCGCATCATCGTCTTCTGTATCTGTTTCACCCATAGAATAAATTGTTCCCAAAGTACTTACTACCACTTCTTTAGCTGCAACACCTGCTATCAAAGCAATACCCATTTTACCGTCAAAGCCGATAGGTCTTATTACAGGTTCAATAAAGTTTCCAAGTTTTCCGATATAGCTCTGTTCCATCTGAACTGCAGCAATTTCATCTTCGGAAAGGTTCTGTTCTGCAAGTTTATCTTCATCAACTTGAGGAAATGTTAAACCTGCCCAAATAAGTACTGAAACAAACAAAATAATCGTTCCGGCTTTTTTCAGATACATCCAGCCTCTTTCCCACATTTTAAGAAGTAAACTTTTTAATGTAGGCACTCTGTAAGGAGGCAACTCCATAACAAAATATCCCAGTTCGCTCTTGAACAAAGTTTTCTTAAATACCCATCCCGAGAACAAAGCTAAAATAACACTTATCAAATAAAATGCAAACATCGTCATTGTTGCCTGTGTTGAACTTTTACTAAAGAATGCGGCTATAAAAAGTGCAAATATGGGCAGCTTTGCACCGCATATCATAAACGGTGTAACAAGAAGAGTAGTAATTCTGTCTTTTGGGTTATCTATAGTTCTTGTCGCCATCATTGCAGGAACAGCACAACCATTAGTTGCAATAAGTAAAGATGCAAACGATTTACCATGCATACCGAACTTTCTCATAACTCTGTCCATAATAAACACTGCTCTTGCCATATAGCCGGTATCTTCAAAAAATGCAATTGCAAAGAACATAAAAATAATTAACGGGAAAAATCCTAAAACTCCACCGACGCCTTCAATAATACCATCAACTATTAAAGATTTAAACAGACCATCGGGAATTATTCCTGAAGCAAAATCGG
>JAFPUA010000340.1 GCA_017413305.1 Candidatus Ruminimicrobiellum caprinum | reverse complement strand
AGACTTGCCGAGATAGAATCCGAAATTGAAAAGTCGAAAAATTCTTCGGGACAAATGAAAGTGCAGTGGCAAAAAGAAAAAGATGCTATTTCTTCAATAAGAAAACTAAAAAAAGAAATAGAGCAGTTGAAGATCGACGAACAAAAAGCTGAAAGAACAGGTGATTTAAATCTTGTTGCAGAAATTAGATACGGGAAAATTCCCAAAGTTCAGAAAGAATTGGATGATGAGAATAAAAAACTTTCAGTATTACAGAAAGATAAAAAAATGTTGAAAGAAGAAGTTGACGACGACGATATAGCGGCAGTAGTTAGCAAGTGGACGGGAATACCTGTATCAAAAATGCTTGAAGGCGAAACAAAAAAACTTCTTAATATGGAAGACCGCTTGCACGAGAGAGTAATCGGACAAGACGATGCCGTATCGGCAATTGCAAATGCAGTACGCCGTTCAAGGTCGGGAATTTCTGACCCGAACAAGCCTATGGGTTCGTTTATGTTTTTAGGACCTACAGGTGTGGGCAAAACGGAACTTGCAAAAGCGTTAGCCGAATTCCTGTTTGATGATGAAAAAAATATTGTGAGAATCGATATGAGCGAGTATATGGAGAAACATTCCGTATCAAAACTTATCGGTGCGCCTCCGGGGTATGTAGGCTTTGAAGACGGCGGACAGCTGACAGAAGCCGTTAGAAGAAGACCGTATTCCGTAGTGCTTTTTGACGAGATAGAAAAGGCTCATCCCGATGTATTTAATCTGATGTTGCAACTTCTTGACGACGGCAGGCTTACAGACAGTCAGGGAAGAACAGTAGATTTTAAAAATACCGTTATTGTTATGACATCAAATGTCGGCTCGCAGTATATTCAGGATAGTTTCAATTTTGATAAAGATAAAATAGGTTTTGAGAAGAAAAGTAAGGAAAAGAAGCCGGTTAAAGAAAACTTTGATTACGAACAGATAAAAAAGAAAATTGACGACGAGCTGCACTTACATTTCAAACCGGAATTTTTAAACAGAATTGACGAAATAATAATATTCAGAAGACTGGAAAAACAGGATATCGGCAGAATAATTGATATTCAAATGAAAGCTATTTTAAAAAGGCTTGCTGACAGGAAAATATCCGTTACGCTTACCGATAAAGCGAAAGATTTTATTGCCGATAAAGGTTATGAGCCGGCATTCGGTGCAAGACCTTTAAAAAGAGCATTGCAGAATTACATTCTTAATCCGTTATCTTCGGAAATTATTTCCGGCAAAATCGCCGAGGGAAGCAGCGTTGAAATAGACTACGATAAAGATGATAAACTGAATTTTAAGATAAAGTAAAAAATAAGCAAACAAAAACGGCAGAGGTGATAAATATCATCTCTGCCGTTCTTTATTTTATACAGTTTTATTTTTTCTTGCTTTTTGAGGCTTTGGAATTTTTCTTTGCTTCTTTCTTCTCTTTCTTTTCGTTCTTTTTTGCAGATTTCAAATCTTCTTTAACATTTTTTTCAACAGTTGTTTTTGCCGTGCCTGTAGAAACTGTAATTTCTTCTTTGTTCTCCATTGCTTTATTCATAAATTTTTCTTTATTTTTCTCTTTTATCTCTTCTATCTGCTTGAACTGATCATAAGTAAGAATACTTCTCATCTGAACTTTACTGTCAATGTTGGTTTTAGCCATTTCACTCTGAAGAGCCTGAATATCTGCAGTTAAACCGTTAATAACATTAATATCATAATTTTCTTTCAACAATTCTGCATCAATGGCTTTAAATTTTTCTTTCATCTGTTTTCTTATTTCTTTCTTTTTATCCTTATCGGCTTTTGCCATTGTTTCTATCTGCTGTTTCTGTTCGTCGGTCAAATTTATTTCTTTAGCTATTTCTTCAAAACCTTTTTTTGCCTTTTTCATATTTTGCTTCGGCATTTGAGGTGGTTTCTGCATATCGCCATCCATACTCATGTGAGGCTGTTCCATACCTTCCTGTTCGACAGGTGGTTCTGGCGGCTGTGCCAATGCGATACCTGCAGTAAACAATACGGCCATTAAACTACTAAACAACTTTTTCATTTTTTTCTCCTTTAAAAATCGCTTTGCGATTTTTGGCTTAACAGCTGAAGAGCTGAAAAGCTGAATAGTTTATTGTGTTTTATTTTAGACTATACTATATTTAAAAAGTTACAGTTTAATATTATCATCGATTTTCGAATGTATATTGCAACTATTTTCCCCAATCATAAACATTTCCCTGGCCATATGTAGAATCACCAAGAGAACACATTGTACCATCTTTCTTTAAGCCAACTACATGAACATACCTGGAATCAGAAACAGACAAATCAATATCTACAACATCATGCCAATATTTTATATTAGACGAAATTGTCATTGAAAACTCTTTGTTTGCATAATGCGGTTCTTCCCCTGCAAAAACAACGGTACCGTCTTTTTTCAAACCTATGGCAAATTTTGTACCGCCTTTTACTTTAACTATATCTTTCCATTCTTTTATTTCATCAATATAATCACATTGACAATAATTCCAATCTCTATGCACGGCAACCGTACCATCTTTTCTTAAACCTAAAATACATTTGCACCCTTCTATATAATCTATATCCGTAACATTATTAAATTCTTTTATATCAAAATAATAATACCCGAAAGCTGTTGCAGTACCATTTTTTTTCAGAGCCACCCACTGCAAATTGTCCAATCTTTTTATTTTAGCAACATTTTTAAGGTTTTTAGCTGCGTACTCACATGCAGGGAGCATTGTACTATCTTTTGGTAAAGCAAAAACAAAAGTACCATCTTTCTTTACACCAAAAGTTCCAAAACTATCAGTGTTTTCTATTTGAACAATATCCTTCCATTTATCAACGGCGTATGCATCAGGCCATGTATCCTGCATTGTTCCGTAAATAAAAACAGTACCGTCTTTTCTTAAGCCCGCAGTATATGCAAACAAAACGCCTTCATTATGAGCTATTGAAACAACATTTTTTTCTTTTGTAAAATTTTCTATATATTCAATATCTTCCAAGATACCTTCAACATCTTTAGCTGTAAGTTTTTTGTCTTCTGCTATTCTTCTATACATATCATCTAACTTATATTTAGCAAGAGGACCAAGTACTATACTGCCATCTTTTCTCAAACCGAAAAAACAGCCTCTGTCTGCAATTTTAACAACTCTCTGTCCTTTGGTCCAGTTATTTAAATCAGCATCTTGATAAACATTTTTAAACTCTAAGTTATTCCCGCAAGAAACAACATCTCCGTCAGCCTGAATACCAACCGTCATATTGCGGTAAACAGATATTGCAACTATTGCTCTGCCTAACTTTTCAGCTTCTTTAAATAACTTTTCAAAAGTGCTTTTATCTAAAATATCGGCACTTTTAACCGCAATCAAATTTTCTTTTTGTACGGTTGTTTCATTAACAAGTTCTATTTTTGCCAATGTCTCATCAAGCTGTTTATACTGTTCTATATTTTTTATTTCATCAAATTTTTCCAAACTGTTTTCTCGTACAACAAACTCCTTTGTTATATTCGTTCCCAAATGCTTAATTAGAAATGCCGTCAACTCTCCTTTAAGATTGTTGTTTACGGAAAACATCGGTTCTATTAAAAATTGTTTCGGCGTTTTGTACATCAGCTGAGCTTTTTGTGCGCCTATATCGGAAAAATCATATTTATACGCATATTTTTCACCTTTATATTTTATGTTCATTACAAAATAGTTTTCGTCTATATTAACTTTTTCAAAGCTGTCTGCCTTTACGGTTTTTCTGCTTTTATCAAAATATTTGCCGTTCTGAATATCAGACAACTTACGTTCAAAAGATTCCAATGTCGTAATCATTGAATTTAAAGTTTTTCTGTTATATTGAAAAATATTATCGGATTTTTCTATTTCAAGCTTATTTGTTATTTCCTTGTTCTTCTCCAATCTTTTGTTATAATCTTGGGCTGTTTCCCATTCTCCTCTTGGTGCTGTATCTACGGATAATTTTATTTGTTCATCGTAGCTTTTTATTAAATTGTCTCTGTTGTTTCTTATTAAAGTTTCAAAGTTATCGGTAATTTCGGTTACTTTATTTCTTAAATCTCTTGTTTCTTCAACTGCCTGCTGAAATGTCATTGATTTCGTTTTTGCAGTATAATTTTTCAGTTCGTTTTTGGCTTTATTTTCCAATTCTTTTATTCTTGCCTGGTTTTCAAGTTCTGCTTTCTTTATGTTGTTCTGTTCTTTTGCAATCTGCTCTTTTAACTTTAATATCTCTTTTTCTCTTTCTGCAGTCTTTTTATCTTGTTCCTCTTTTGCTTTTGCAAATTCCTCTTTGGCTTTTAATGTAAGTTTTTCTATCTCAAGCTCTTGTTTCTGTTGCAAAGCTATCTGTTCTTTTACCTGTGAGGAAAGTTCTTTTTCGTATTGTTGTTTTGTGGCTGTCTTTAACTGTTTTTCAAGTTCCAAATTTTTCTGTCTTAACTCTTCCGCTTCTTTTTTGTATTCATTATCCTGCATTATCTTTTCAAGATATGTTTTTACATTGTCCGTATCTACGGTAACATTTAATTTTACTTTTACATACTGTTGGTTATTTTTTGTAAAAGTTTCTTTATTTTCAACTTTTACTTTTGATATTGCTCCTGCAAAACTGGTAAACTCATCTTTTGTTATTTCATAGTTTTTGATATTAAGTTCGGATGTTATAAATGTTCCTGCTTCTTCTGTGGCTTCTCTGGTAAGTTTTTGGGTAAGATATGCTATTACCTGATCCTGCGATTGGCTGGCCGGTACAACTTCAACAGCCTCTTTCGTAAATGTTTTCTCTTTAGCAAAAGATACAGAAACGAATAATATCAGGACTGCTATTAATGTTGTAATTTTTTTCATTTAATATTCCTTTTAACGACAATTTATAATTCGTATATAAAAAATTTAAACTTGTCTAATAAATCTGACTTACCTATCCTACGGTGAAATATTTTGAGTTTAGACAAGGTGTCAGCGGGGCGATGTGTACAATTGAACAAGGTACATGAGCCACGCTGCAACGCAGTATAAACTCAAAAGATAAGCCGTTAATCTGCTCGTAAAGCTTCAATTGGTGAAAGCTCCGATGCCTTCTTCGCAGGCCACAAACCGAAAACTATTCCGACAAATGCAGAAAAACCTACGGAAAGTATCACTGAAAAACTTGATACATACACTGCCCAGCCGGCAAACTTCGACACGGCAAAAGATATGGCGACACCTAAACTTACACCCAAAATACCGCCAAGTAACGATAATACCGAAGATTCTATTAAGAATTGCAAAAGTACGGCAACTTTTGTTGCACCGATTGCTTTTCTTAAACCTATTTCACGCGTTCTTTCACTTACACTTACAAGCATTATATTCATTATACCAATACCGCCGACAATAAGCGAAATACCTGCAACGGCACCCAACAACATCGTCATTGTCTGCGTAGTAGTTGTAAGCATTTTTATCATATCGGACATATTTCTTATTCTGAAAGCGTCAGCCTGCTCACTTGTAAGCTTATTTCTTTCAAGCATTGTTTTAAGAAGATATGTTTCAGTTTCGGAGATTTTGCCGTCACGCACTTCTACTGCTACAGTAGAAATATATTTTGTTCCCAAAAGACGTTTCATTGCAGTCTGTAAAGGAACAATTATTATATCGTCGCCGTCACGCGGACCTTGAGCACCTTTTACGGGAAGTATTCCTATAACTCTGAATTGTTTTCTGTTAATTTTAATATATTTGCCGACGGGATTTTCGTTACCGAAAAGATTTTTTACAACGGTAGTTCCGATAACGCAGACTTTCGCCAAACTTTCGTCTTCGTTTTTGGTAAAAAATCTCCCGTACTGTGGAACGGCATTTTGCATATGCTGATAAACATAAGTAGCACCGGTAATGGAAGTATTTGTGTTTTTGTTTCCGTAAACAACCTGTGCCGAACCTGAAACATTGGCATCTATATTTTTTATTAGTTCCGTATTTGTTGCAAGAGCTTCAACATCTTTTAAATAAATTCTTCTTACTACCGTTCCCGCAACACCGCCGACAGAGTATCTGCCGGGCATAAGGTATATTAAATTTGTTCCCATGGAAGTTATTTGCTGTTCAAGTGATTTTTGTGCACCGTTACCGAGTGCAAGCATGGAAATAATTGATGCCACGCCTATAATGATACCTAGCATGGTTAAAACTGATCTTGTTTTATTGGAAATTATCGCACGCACTGCAGAGAAAAAATTTTCTGCAAATTCGGCGAAACTTAATCGGGACGAATTTTTTTCTATCTTTATCGGTTTTGGTTCAATTTTTTCTTTTTCTTTCTGTTTTGTATCGCCGATAACCTGTCCGTCTTTAATGGTAATAAGTCTGTCAGCCCATTTTGCAATGTCCGGCTCGTGAGTAACTAAAATAATGCTGATACCTTTCTTGTTTAAATCCGTTAAAATCTGCATTATTTCGTCGGACTGTGCTGAAGAAAGGTTTCCTGTAGGCTCATCAGCAAAAATTATTTTAGGGTTATTAACCAGAGCTCTTGCAATAGCAACTCTTTGCTGTTGTCCGCCGGAAAGCTGTGTAGGCTTATGTTCTGTTCTGTCACTGAGCCCTACTTCACCTAACAGTTTTTCTGCTTGTTCTTTTCTATTTGTTCCGCCGGAATATACCATAGGAAGTGCCACATTATCTGTGGCAGTCATTTTGTTTAATAAGTTATACTGCTGAAAAACAAAACCGATAATTTTTGATCTTAAAAATGCCGTTTGGTTATCATTAAATTCCAAAACATTTTGACCGTAAATTTCATACACGCCGTCCGTAGGACGGTCGAGCAGACCTAAAATGTGCATAAGGGTACTTTTTCCCGAGCCTGACGGCCCCATAATGGCAACAAATTCACCCTCTTCAACGGTAAGATTAATACCTTTCAAGATATCAAGGCGGTTGTCCCCGATATTGTAGACTTTGGTTATGTTTTTGATATTTAATAGCGTTTTGTTCATAAATATTCTTTTAATATCTTTTTTACTTTCTTCAAATCGTTATCTGTCAGGATAGGGATTAGTTTGTTTATTTCTTTAATACTTTTGTCCCACCATTTAAGTTTAAGCAAAAGTTTTATCAGTTGATTATCAAATCTTTTTCTTATTACTTTTGTGGGGTTGCCTGCTACTATTGTGTAAGGTTCAACATTATTTGCAACTACGGAATTCATACCTATAATTGCTCCATCGCCAATGTGTACACCCGGCAAAATTGTGGCATTTTGTCCTATCCAAACATCGTTGCCGACAACAGTATCACCTTTTAAAGGCAATTTGCTTAAAGAAGGCGCTGTCTGTTGCCAACCTTCAAAAATATAAAAAGGGAAAGTTGTAACGGCGTTCATTTGATGGTTGGCGCCATTCATAACAAAATTAACACCTGATGCTATCTGACAGAATTTGCCTATTATAAGTTTGTCACCGATAAAATCATAATGATGTGTTACATGTTTTTCAAAGTCTGTATCGGCAAAATAAGAAAAATCTCCAACAATTATATTTTTGTTTTTCACCGTCGGCTTTATATTTGTAACGGTTTTAATTTTCGCCATCGGAAAAATTCTGTTTGGGTCCGGTAATATATTTTTATTTCTTTTCACCTAAAATTTCCTTATTTGTTTTTCTTTTGCCGGGCTGCATGGACAGGAAACCTTTGCTTGTTTGTTTCGTAGTCGAAATATTATATTCGTCCTGTTTTATTAAAATTTTGTCGCCTTCGGCAAGCCCGGAAACAACTTCAATATTGTCACCGTCAAGAATGCCCGTTTCTATAAAATGTTTCGTCGGCAGCATATTATCGCCAACCATAACATAGGTTTTACCGTCTTCATCTTCCGAAAAACTGTCCCAAGGAATAACTACGGCATTTTCTTTTTCCGTAACAATAATATCTATATTTGCCGTCATTAAAGATTTAAAAAAGTCCGGTGTCTGTTCTGGTCTTATTTTTACATAGTAGGTAATAACATTGCTGACATTTTTGCCCTCTTCAAGAATTTGAAACACTTTTCCGTTTATGGGAACATTTTTGTAAGCATCCAACGTTATTGTAGCTTTTTGACCGTTTTTAATTTTACCTATATCAGCTTCATCAACGCTGGCAACTACTATCAGCTCGTCGGCTAAGGCATACAAAATATCGCTTGTGGAAATGGTTTGTCCTTCGACGACATTTCTTAAAATGATTTTACCGTTCATTGGAGAAATTACAGGTGTGGCCTTGTAAGTATCTTCCCAATTTTTCAAATTTTCTTTCGGGTTGGCACGCACTGCATCAAGTATTGCTACCCTGTCGGAAGAACTTAAATATGCCAAAACCTGCCCTTTCTTAACGGTGTCGCCCTCGTTAACAAGAAGCGTATCTACACGCCCCGCAACACTGGGCTTAATTTCCACTCTGTTAAGTGCAGAAACTTCTCCGGTGGTATCGATAATTTCCCGCACATCTGCCGTAGAAACAGTATAAGGAACATAGTTGATAACGGCAACTTTTTCCTTTTTATCTTTAAGCTGGTAAGTTATTATTATTCCAAGTATCAGAAATATTGTAAAAATTATAGCGAACTTTTTCATTTTATCTCTCCGTTAGTGTTACCTAAAAGTTTATCTCTTTTGGCAAGTGCCAAATTATAATTATGTAATGCGGCAAGATGCGAAATTTTGTTATTAACAAATTCCTGTTCTATATCCTGCCAAGTTTGAAACTCCATAGTTCCTGCTCTGTATTTTACCGTCGCTTCTTTCTGTCTCTGTGTGGCGGCTTCCAAAAACATTTGATAAATTTCTATATTGTCTCTGGTTTTTTCTATCTCGGCGGCGTTTTCTTCCAAACTTGTTTTTGCGGACAGAATGGTTTGCTCATAATTTTCGTTAGCTTTTTCAAGTGCCGTTTTGGAAGATTTTATATTGTTTATTGTACTTGTTAACCCGCCCGACAAAATGGGATAGTTCAGTGCCACGCCGACACTCCATTGTTTGCTTTCTACAGGGGGGATGGGCTTTACTTCGTCGGAGATACCTATTGATGCCGAAGCAGATATATTGGGGAACAGATTCCCTTTTGCTGCCGACAAAGAGTATTTTGTTATATCTATTGAAGCTGAAGAAATAATAACGTCCGGACAGTCGTAAACTTTGCTGTCTATATCGACGGTGGTATTATCTTTTACTTCGGAAAGTTTATAGTTTACGGTGATATTTTTATCCAAATCTTTTCCCAAAGTTTGTGCAAGTGTTCTTCTTGCTACAGCCAGCTCTCTTTTGGCATTTGCAACATTTACATAGGCGGACTGTTTCTGTGCCTGTGCCTTAAGCATATTTCCTTTACTTTCTTTGCCGCCCTCGTACTGCAGGCGGACTATATCGGCACTCTGTTTTCTCAATTCATAAATGCTCTGCAAAAGCGTAACATTTTCCTGTGCATAACACATTTTTAAAAAAGCTTCTCTTAAAGAATAATAAACATCTGCACAGGATTTTGTTAATTGCGCAACTGTTTTATTTATTGAGGCTTTTTTCCCTTTTATCTGAGCGGTATCCGAAAAATTATATATTGTTTGCGATGCGTTTAAGCTGGCACTCCAGTTGTTTTCTGTATGCCCGTTACCGCTTCTGGAAAAACCGTATCTGAAGTTTACCGACGGGTAGTATTCATTTAATATAATGTTATAGTCGTATTCGGCAATTTGCAAATCCTGTTTTGCCATCAGTAATGTTTGGTTGTTTTGGTTGGAAATTTCTATACAATCTTTCCATGAGATTGTTTTTGAATATACAGAAGAAAAAAATGTTAACAAAATTATTAGTGTAAGATAAAATTTTTTCATATATTTTAGACAAATCCGATTTTAAAAAGTTACAATTTTATTTTTCTAATTTAATTTTTATAAGTTTGATTTCTTTCTTTAAGTATTTATTATCAAATTCTAAATTTTTTATTCTCTTTTCTAATGT
>JAFPUA010000339.1 GCA_017413305.1 Candidatus Ruminimicrobiellum caprinum | reverse complement strand
TATAATTTATAATGTACAATGTATAATTAACAACAAAAAACTATAATATACAATTTATGATTAAGAAAATTGTAGCATATTTTTATATTTTTGTCATCTATTTTTTGTCATTAAGAACTTGTAAGCTTTCTCTTGAAATCATTAACTCTTCGTTTGTCGGTATAACCATCACTTTTATTTTTGAATCCGCTGAAGAAATAAACCTTTCTTTGCTTGATCTTGGATCATTTAAAGCTTTATCTATTTTAATTCCTAAATTATCAAGACCTTCGCAAACTTTCTCTCTTGTTAACGGCGAATTTTCCCCTATGCCAGCAGTAAATACTATACCATCAATACCGTTTAGAATTCCATAATATGCACATAAATACTTCTTTGCACTGTAGCAGAGCATATTAAATGCAAGCTCGGCTTTTTTGTTGCCCGCAATCATTGCATCTTCAACTTCTCTCATATCGCCACCTTTTATTCCGGAAACAGCAGCAACACCACTCTGTTTATTTAAAAGATTATTTAATTCATCTGAAGTCATCTTAGGATATTTTGCCAAAATGTGCACGATAACTGCAGGATCTATATCTCCACATCTGGTGCCCATTACAAGACCTGCAAGAGGTGTAAAACCCATTGAAGTATCTATAACTTTACCGTTTTTGATAGCTGTAATAGAACTGCCGTTACCTAAATGGCAAGTGATTAAATTTATTTTATCAACGGGAATATTTAACATTTCCGCAGCTTTCTTAGTAACATATTTATGTGAAGTTCCGTGCATACCGTATCTTCTGACATGATCTTGCTCGTAATATTCTTCAGGAATTGCATATCTGTATGCGTAGTCCGGCATTGTCTGATGAAATGCCGTATCAAATACCAATACCGACGGTATTCCCGGGAGCATTTTTTCTACAGCTTCAATACCTGCATAATGATGAGGAGTATGTAACGGAGCTATAGAATAACATTCTTTTAAATCTTTTTTAACCTGTTCATCAACCAAAACTGGTTTAGAGAATTTATATCCTCCATGAACAACTCTGTGTCCGACAACGGCAATTTCTTTTATATCTTTAATACTGCCGGTTTTTTCGTCAAGCAAATCTTTTATGATTATCTGCACGGCTTCAAAATGATTTGAAACTTTACAAGCTGTTTTTACCTGAGGAACAGTAAGAGTTTGTCTTTTATAAAAAGCTTCCGGAAGCCCGATGCATTCTACCAACCCCCAAGCTATTTTTTCTTCTTTATCCATATCAAACAAAGAATATTTTACTGACGAAGAACCACAATTTACAACTAAAACTTTCATTTTTATTTCCTTTCCTTTAAAAAAATTATTAACGACGAGATTCCCGACAAAGACATTCGGGAAAGACAATACTGCATACTTTTTTTAAAATTTACAGTGAAGTATTATACAATATATTAAAAAAAATGCAAAGCATTTTTTAGCTAAAAAGGTGAAAAGGAGAATTATTTCAAAACTTGTTCACCGATGACGGCAATTTTGGTATTCCTGAAACCTTTTAATTTGTAATTCTTTTGGGCTTTTTTTAGAACATCTTTTTCACCGTGGACAAGGTACAACTGTGTATTAGCGTCCTGATTAGTCAGCCATCGCAAAAGCTCAATACTATCTGCATGATCAGAAAAAATATTAAAAACATTTATTTTTGCGGCAACATCCATTTTACCGTATTTTGTCTTGATAGTGTTAGTACCTTTTTTTAACTGGCCTGCCGGTGTTTGCGGAGCAGCATAACTTACCAAGAAAACTTCCACATTATTAAGTTTTAAAAGTTTATTTAATAAACTGTAGGATACCCCCTGATTCATCATTCCGCTTGCAGAGATTATTATACATGGAACAGCAAACTCTTCGTTTTTTTGTTTCTGTGTAATGTATTTTGCAGGAAGAAATGAGCCTATTTCGTAAACCTCATCTTTGAACCATTTTTCACTTGAAGGATTTTTTAATTCTTTTTCATAAAGTTTTGTGATACCGTTTGATGACGGAGATAAAGAATATATTGGAACATCCTCGTTTAAAAGACCTTTTAGTTGAGCCTGTTTAATTTCGTAAAGAATTTTCTGAGTTCTGTGCATGGATAATGACGGTATCCACACAATTTTATTATCTTTAATTGCATTGGATATTGCGCGTTGAAACACTTCATAATTAGAAAAACTGACATCTCTGGTTCCTGAACCGTATGTGTTTTCTATAAAAACATAATCGGCTTTTGGAATAATATCTTTATCCGGAGTTATTTTAGAAAGTCCGGTTCCTAAATCTCCGGAGAAAACAACTTTTTTTATTTTTCCATCATCATAAATGTTAAAGAAAACACTCGCCGAACCTGTAATATGGCCTGCATCAAAAAGAACAAAATTTACTTTTTCTGACAGTTCAGTAATATCTTTATATGGAACATCGATAAAATATTTTTGAGTTTTTTCAAGTTCTTTTTTTAAACAATTTTTACACAGCTTCATTCCTATATTATATTTGGTTTTCAGCTGATTAAGAGACTGTCTCTTATCGATATCTTCTATGTTTTTAATATTTTTTCTGCAATCATAATACCAGTGAAGAGTTAAGACTCCTTTATGAATTTTCTCTATATTCAATCTGGAGTTTTTAGACCAGAAATATTTTTGTTTAATATCTGAATGGTTCCAACCGTCATCGAAAGTTTCAAAAAGGAGTTTTCTTGTTGCCTCTGTACAATAAATCTTACCTCTATATCCGGCATTTATTAAAAGAGGAATTTTTCCGCTGTGATCGTTGTGTGCATGCGTAAGCACCATAGCATCGGCATTAATAAGCTTTTTATCTATCGTATCATTATAAGCAGGAAGCCCCCCCTCTTCATAAAAGTTACCACAGTCCACAATTATGGACATATCCTCCGTTTTTAACAAAGCACAGCTACCGGAAACTCTCCCGGCTCCACCAAAATATTCGACGGAAATCTGTGCATATAAACTACCACAAAAAAATAAAAGTAAAAAAGATAAAACAAAATAAAATTTTTTCATAAAATTCTAAGAAAAAAATAGAAAGAAGTTTTATTTATCTTCTTCCTATTTTTTATTAG
>JAFPUA010000338.1 GCA_017413305.1 Candidatus Ruminimicrobiellum caprinum | reverse complement strand
CGATATATGCAAAGAATTTTGCTGCCTCTTTATATTCGGCAAGTATTCCGTTTTCTTCGGCAAGTTTCTTAAGAGTTGTATAAAACTCCGTTTCTGTTTCTTTGTTGTTTACTTTTTCTACCAAGCTCTTATACTGCTGATAATTTAATATCTCTTTTAATTTATTTATTATCTCGCTGATTTCTTTGTTTACTTTGGTAAAATTTATACCTTTCTGCATATCGATAAGATATGCATATTTGGATATTTGATCATAGTCGGAAAGATTTATTCCTGCTCTTCTTGCAAACTTTAAAATATATGTAAAATATTTATCGGCTTTTATTTCGCCTGCTTTGTTTTTTTCTCTGAGTGCATTTATCTTTTTGTTTTCTATAGAGAAATATTTTTCTGTTCTTGCATCAAGAATTGCTTTAATTTGAGGAAGGTATTTTGATATTTGATCTTTGTTATCGTATATATTTTTTAATCTTTCAAAATTTTTAAGATATACCTGCTCATTTTCAAGACCTTTTATTATTTTCGTTTTGCCTGTTTGAATGGAAAAAAGTTCTGCTCCTGTTAACATTCCGTTCTGAAGGAACATTTCGATAGCATGTTCTTTTGTCTTTTTATCAGAAATTTTAGCTAACCAACTTGTATCTAATTCTCCTGAAGCTCCTTCCAACCAAATATTTTTTATTCCGTATCTCTGATCTAATATTTTTAATATGCTGTTGATATTTTCTTGCGTCTGTCTGTGAGAATGCAGATCCTGTATGGTAACAATTACTCTGCCGCTACCGTTATACGATGTTTCCGTTACTCTACCGACATTAAACGGTATGATGTTTGTATTAATTTGCCCCACATTCTGCATCATGGCAGGTATAACTGTTGCCGGCATAGGGACAGCACTTGCCCATGTGCTAACGCTGGTTATTACCAAGCTTACGGTAATTAACACACTTAACACTTTTGTTAATACGACTTCTTTTAAAATTTTCTTTAACAGCATATTTGCCTCCGTAAATAAAATCCGCCTTGTATTTTTATACAAGACGGACTAATTTATTTATATTTTTTTTGATAATAATATCTTCCGTATCTCCTCTTGCAAGTATCATATTGCCGCTGAATAACACTACAAACAACAGCATTATTGATAATACAAAAAGAACTTCATTTATTTTATTATTATAAACATTTTCAATACTTATTAAACTTGTTTGACTTAAATTTTTATAAAATTGAATTGAAGAATTTGCGTCTTCAAACACTGCACACTGGAAAAAAGTTTTGCTATTATCTTTTTTTGATTTTCTATTATTATTTGCAGCTTTTGCAGGAACTGTCGCACCGATATCCGAAGAAGTGTTTATCTTGAAAAAACTGCTGACTATTTTCATCGGGATAAGAACTGCTATGTTACAGTATTTAGTAATGGTATCAGAAACATATCTATTGGAGGATTCTATGCTTTCGGCATTGTTTATCAGAACAACACTAAAAACATTCAATAATATCATCGCAGATATTATTAAAGAAACTATCTTTTTAGATGATAACATAAAAGGACAGTTCGTCATCATACAAAGATTATAGCCCTTTTCAGAAAAAATATCAATAGAAAATTTGTGAAAAAGATGTGAAAAAATTATTTCAAAAATTTCCGCAAAGACTCTTTCCAGTCGGGAATTTGAATATTCAATTCTTTTGATATTTTATTATTACTCATAGCCGTAAATAAAGGTCTTTCAACTTTTGAGCCGAAAGATGCCATAGGAACAGGAAGGATTTCGTTATCAAGTTTTTTTATCTTTACATACTCTTTGGCTAGCTCGTAACGGGATGCATAACCGGAATTAGTAAGCTGATATAAACCTGTTAAATTTTGTTCCAACGCTTTTATGATAACATCAACTACATCAAAAGTAAAAGTAGGAACTGAAACTTCGTCCGAGGAAACTTTTATTGTTTTATTTTTTTCAAGCCAACCGGATAATTTATATAGGAAATTCTGTTGTCCGTAGCCTATTACCCAGCTAAGGCGACAAACCAAAGAATTTTTATATTTCAAAGCCTCTTGCTCTCCGGCAAGTTTGCTTTTTCCATATTCATTTAAAGGATTTACGCTATCTTCTTCAGTAT
>JAFPUA010000038.1 GCA_017413305.1 Candidatus Ruminimicrobiellum caprinum | reverse complement strand
TTTAAAATCCCATATTAATTCACCGGCATCTTTATTGTTGCCTACAGGATCACCAAAAACAACAGCGCTGTTATTTATTTGAGAATACATCATAAACGCATCCGAATTCATATCAAAAATATTTCTATTTTCAAACGCATACTTTGAATAAATATACATTGAGTTTCCGGAAAGTTTTTTAATATTTTCTATATCGATACTCGACTGTTTGTATCTGTAGCGTTTCCAAAGTTCCGCAATTATTATTATGGCAAAAGTTATTACCATACCTATACAAACTCTTAAAGATCTGCTCCAATCACTGGCAGAGAACAAGCTCATAAAGAAATCTGTCCACGAATAAATTTTAGGTCTGTACACAAAAAAACTTAACCATACTGAAGTTATAAACACTGCAGATATCATCATAAACCATACGGCATTAAGTTTAACGGCAATTAGGCTTAACGGCCTGTAAAAATATTTTTTGGAAGGAATAACAAGAGCTAACATTGCAAGCAAGAAAACAATTTTCTCGTATCCGTATCCGTTGATAAGTGCCAACGGGAAAAGAATAGCAAGCAATACAACCGCATAAAAATGAGCTTTCTTTATTCTTAACAGCAACCCCCTTGAAACAAATAAGAGAATAATACCTATAACACTTATAGTGAAGTGGAAAAAATCTAAAATATATACGGGAATATACTCAACAAGTCTTTTAATTACTGATGAAGAAACATCTGTTACACCTGAAAACAAAATCATAGCACCGCTAATAAATATACTGATTGACAATGCCTGAGGAATAAGCGACGACATTCTTCCGCCATAAAATCTTGCAAGGACTTTAAACCTCTTTTTAGCTCTAAAAAATTCATGACTGGCAAGAAGAGTAAGCGCAATCGAAAGAGGGAAAAAATAAAAAATTGCTCTGTACGCCAGCAACGCACCCATAACATAGGAACTTTCTGTAGCTTCCGGCAACATCATAACAATAGCCGTTTCAAAAACCCCCATACCTCCGGGAACTTGGCTTAATATTCCCAACATCTGTGCAATAAGAAATATTTGCAATAAAGTAATATATGGTATTTCACCTTGAGGTAAAAGAACATACAGCGTACATGACGCAATTATCCAGTCGGCAGTAGCAAGCAACATCTGCCACAAGGTTATCTTTATGCCGGGAAAAGTGATAGTCCATTTATTAAAAATTTTTATCGGTTTTGATTTAAAGATATTTAGCAGAGTGTATAAAGTAACTATAAAAAGAAATAAAAAACCCAGCGGCTGTGAAGATTGAAAGAAGAATTTTCCCTCACTTAAAGTTACGGGGAAGAAAGTAAAAACTATACCGCCTATAATGAGAAGCCCCAACCAAATCGTCGCCGACGAAAAAAACAGAACTTTTGTAACATTTAACATCGAAACATTATAAAGGGAATAAAGTCTGTATCTTATAGATCCGCCGAACAGCATCGAATAGCCGGTATTATTACCAAGTGCATTACTGATAAAACATGTAAAAACTACATTTTTAAATTTAAGCGG
>JAFPUA010000037.1 GCA_017413305.1 Candidatus Ruminimicrobiellum caprinum | reverse complement strand
ATAGAAAAATATAAATTATATTTTGCAGATACGGGATTGTTGGTAGCTTGTCTTGATAAAGAATCTCAAAATGATTTAAGAATTAATAAAAATTTTGGAACATATAAGGGTGCGTTATACGAAAATATTGCAGCCGAAAGTCTTGTAAAGCAAGGATATGAGTTATATTATTATAAGAGAGAAGATTCTACCCTCGAACAGGATTTTTTTGTTAGAACAACAAACAATCTCGTCCCAGTAGAAGTAAAGGCTTCTAATGGAAAAGCAAAATCTTTATCTACATTGATTCAAAGTGAAAAATATTCCGATATAAAATGGGGAATAAAATTTATTGACGGGAATATCGGCTTTGAAAAAGATGTTTATTCTTTTCCGTATTTTTGTATTTTTCTTTTGGGAAAATTTTTAGAAAAACATTAAAATATAAAGAATTTTTCATTGGACAGAGGAAAGAAAATTTAATATAATAAACAAAATGTAAGACATTTTGTTGCTTAGAGTTGAGTGCTTAGGGTTGAGAGTTTAAAACTTTTTGTATATAAAGGTCATTATGGAAATAAAAGTTGCTAACAGTTCCGGTTTCTGTTTCGGTGTAAAACGAGCTATCGATTTGGCAGAACAAATAGCTGAGACAAACAAAGAAGTTTACACTTTCGGACCGATTATTCATAACCCGCAGGAAGTTGAAAGACTGGAACAAAAAAATATCAAAGTTGTTGAAGACTATTCTAAAATAGAAAATGGTGTTCTTGTTTTAAGAACGCACGGAATACCTTTGGATATTTACAACAAGTTATCTGAGAAAAAGAATATAAAACTTATTGATGCAACATGTCCGTTTGTTAAAAGAGCACAAGACATTGTAAAAGAGTTAAGCAGCGATGCAAAAACAGAACAAATAGTTATTGTGGGAGAAAAGGCTCATCCGGAAGTTGTGGCAGTTGTATCTTACGGTAACGGAAAATGTTTAGTTGTTGAAGATAAAAAAGATATTAAAAATGTTAGAAAAACGGATGTAATTTATATTGTCAGCCAAACTACACAGAGCCAAAAAAAGTTTGATGAAATAGTGGAAGAAATATCCAAAATATCAAAAGTGAAAGTTTTTAATACGATATGCAGAGCTACATTTGACAGACAGTCCGCAGCAGAAAAACTGGCAAAAGAAGTGGATGCTATGATAGTTATCGGCGGGAAAAATTCCGGTAATACTACAAGGCTGTACCAAATATGTTCCGCAATAACAAAGGCTTACCATGTTGAAAATGTTGACGAAATAAAAAAAGATTGGTTTAATAATATAAATACGGTAGGAATAACGGCCGGAGCTTCAACGCCCGACTGGATCATTGAAAGAATAAAAAATAAAATAGAAGAATATTCTATTTAAATATAACGGGTAACGGGAGAAGTAAAATGGTAGAAAACAATCAAGATAATTTGACGAAGTTTGAAGATGATGAAAGCATTTCAATGGCAGATTTGCTTGGTGACGATATTCAGTCGCCATTAAGAAACGGGCAGATTGTCGATGCAGTAATTGTTGCAGAAACTGACGACGGATTTATGGTTGATTTAGGTATGAAATCAGAAGGTATGATATCGAAATCCGAATTTGACAATTATGAAGTACCACAAGAACTGAAAGTAGGTGCAAATATAAAAGTTTTCATTAAAAATGCAGGTCGTTCCATAGTGCAGCTTTCCTATAGAGAAATACTTGAAAAAGAAGCTTGGGATAAACTGGAAGAAGAATTTAAAAATAATGCAAAAGTTAAAGGAACAATAGTAAAAACCGTTAAGGGCGGTTTCTTGGTAAATGTCGGTGTAAATGCATTTTTGCATATTTCTCAATTGGATACTGTTTTCGTAAAAGAAACCGATAAATATATCGGCAAAACTTATGACTTTTTAATTACGGAATTTAACAGATACGACAAAAAAATTACTCTTTCAAGAAGAAAAATATTGGAAGATGAAAAAGCAGCAAAAAAAGCCCAAATGTTCGAAACTCTTGCTGAAGGCCAAATAGTAGATGGTACGGTAAAGAAAATTATACAGTCGGCAGCATTTGTAGATTTAGGCGGTGTTGACGGTTTCTTGCATATAGGCGAGCTTGCTTGGTACAAAGTAAAAAAAGTTGAAGATATTCTTCATGTCGGCCAGATTGTCAGAGTACAGATTTCAAAAATAGATAAAGAGAATGAAAAAATTTCTTTAAGCATGAAACAGCTTGCTGTTAATCCTTGGGACAGTGCAAGTGAAAAATATGTTTCAGGTATGATTATAAAAGGTCATGTAACTTCAGTTATGCCGTTTGGCGCATTCGTGGAATTGGAAAAAGGCGTTGAGGGTTTGTTGCCGGTAAGTGAATATGCTTGGAACGATGCGGAGCATTTATTCAAGAAAGAAGTTAAAGCGGGTAACGAAATAGAAGTTAAAATTATTAATTGCGATAAAGATAATAAGAAAATTTCTCTTTCCGTAAAACAGATGACTCCTAACCCTTGGGAAGAAGCTGCACGCCATTATGCTCCGGGAACAAAAGTAAAAGGTGTTGTAAAAAATACGACACCGTTCGGCGCATTTGTTGAACTTTCCGAAGGAATTGAAGGACTTATTCATATCAGTGAATTTTCTTGGTTTAAAAATGTTAAACATCCTGATGAAGTAGTAAAAAAAGGACAGGAAATTGAGGCTGTAGTTTTGGCAGTAAATACACAAAACGAAAAGATATCTTTGTCGGTAAAACATTTAACGGAAGATCCTTACAAAAAATATAAAGTTGGTAAAACCGTAAAAGGTAAAGTAACAAGAGTTACGGAGTTTGGTTTCTTTATTGAAGTTGAACCTAATATTGAAGTATTGATAAAGAAAACTGAACTTTCTTTTGAAAACAGAGCACAAGAACTTCCTAAAGAAGGCGAAGAAATAGAGGCAAAACTTATAAAGGCTGATACAAGAGAAAGAAAACTTGAAGCTTCAATAAGAAAGTTGGAACAGGCTCAAGAAAAAGAATTGATAAAACAGTTCTCAAACAATGACGATAAACCTACTTTGGGCGATATTTTGCAAGAGGAATAATGATTGATTTTTTTAGCGGAACATTAGCTTATAAAACATTAAATACTGCTGTTATTGAAACGGCAGGAATAGGGTATTCCATATCCATAACTGCAGATACTTTCAATAAGTTGCCTTCCGAAGGCAAACAGGCAAAACTGTATATTATGGAGTCTGCAGGTATATACGGCGGAGTAATTTCGTATTATGGTTTTTTATCCAGGGAAGAAAGGGATATGTTTATCTTGTTAAAAGATGAAGTTCCTTCTACAGGTGCAAAAAAAGCTATGGAATATTTAGAGAAAATTTCCAAATCTTTTGCAGATTTTAAGGCCGCTGTAATAAAAAGAGATGTTTCAATGATTTCCGGAATTTTTGGGTTTACCAAAAAAACTGCAGAAAAGCTGGTAGCAGCATTGAAAGATAAAATAGCTAATGTTGCGGTTAAAGATTCTGCTAAATGGAGCAGCATTGATGCAGGCTCATCTTCTTCGGAAGCAGTTGCTGCACTTATTTCTTTAGGATATAAAGAAATTGATGCACGCGAAGCGGTAAATAAAATAACAAGCGATAACAGAGACTTATCCGTAGAACAAATAATTACGGAAGCCTTAAAAATTTTATAAAATTATGTTTAAAAAAATAAATGATATCAACTCAATAAATGAACAAGAGCAAAGAATTATTCAAGCCGAAGAACTTTCTCCGGAAGAAAAATTAGAAAATTCTTTAAGACCGAAGTATCTTGACGAATTTATCGGTCAACAGAAACTTAAAAATAATCTGAAGGTTTTTATTGAAGCGTCCAAAAAAAGGAACGAACCTTTAGACCATTGTTTGTTTTATGCTCCTCCGGGACTTGGCAAAACAACACTTGCACATATTATTGCCAAAGAAATGGGCGGGAATCTTCGTACTACTTCCGGTCCGGTTCTTGAACGCGTAGGGGACTTAGCTGCAATATTAACTAACCTTTCGGAAGGTGATGTTTTCTTTATAGATGAAATTCACAGAATGAATCATTTAGTTGAAGAAGCTTTGTATCCTGCAATGGAAGATTTTGAGCTGGATATCATTATCGGACAAGGCCCTTCAGCCAAAACAATAAAACTTCCCGTTCCGAAATTTACATTGATTGGAGCAACAACAAGAGCCGGTATGCTTTCAAGCCCGTTAAGAGATAGGTTCGGCATTATAGAACATTTAAATTATTATACTACAGAAGAGTTAGTTCAGATAGTTAAAAGGTCTTCTTCTATAATTAATGTACAGACGGATGAAGAAGGTGCTTTGGAAATAGCTAAGCGTTCCAGAGGCACGCCGAGAATAGTTAACCGACTATTGAAAAGAGTAAGAGATTTTGCTGAAGTCAAAACCGGCGGAATAATTAACAAGCAGATAGCTAAAGAAGGTTTGGATGCTTTAGAAATAGATGATATCGGTCTTGATAAAATGGACAGACGCTTGCTGACTGCAATGATAGAAAAGTTTTCCGGAGGTCCAGTTGGGTTGGATACTATGGCTGTGTCTGTTTCTGAGGATGCCGATACAATAGCTGATGTTTGTGAACCGTATTTAATACAGTTGGGCTTTATCGCAAGAACTCCGCGCGGAAGGGTAGTTACCGAGTTAGCTTACAAACATTTAGGGTATCAAGTTCCTAAAAAGCTTTTACAGCAGAAGGATGATTCTCAGACGGAGTTGTTTTAAAATTTTTGACAGTTTTATTGTATTTTGTTAGAATATAAGGCAGTGTTTTTGGAGTAAAATCTAAATTTGTACCTAAATATCTAAAATTATGAATAAAATAACAAAAGTATTTTTTAACAAAGCGTTTTTTTCTTTTTATGTTTCACAGTTTTTAGGAATTTTTAACGACAATTTTTTTAGAATAGCACTTGCAACATATATAATGTTAAGTGTAGGTATGTTTGCCGATGGTACAAAATATTTTTTAGTAACTTCTTTAGTGGCGGTATTTGTTTTACCGGCGCTTTTATTTTCTGCTGTTTCCGGCGAAATAACAGATAAATATAGGAAAGATACAATAATAAAAGTGTCAAAACTGGCTCAGCTGCTATTAGCCTTTTTTGCTATTACCGGTTTTTTGTTGCACAATGTTTGGATACTGCTTATAGCGTTGTTTCTTCAAGGAACAGTAGCTGCACTTTTTAATACGGCAAAGTATGCAGCTATACCGGAACTTTTGGAACATGACGAGTTGGTTGCCGGTAACAGCTTTGTTCAAGCCGGTAACTATTTCGCAGCATTGCTCGGAATAATTTTCGGGTTCCTTGTTTATTCAGTAGATAAAAAATGGTTGTTTCTTACATATTTAACGATAGCAGTTTTAGGGTTGGTCGCTTCACTTTTTATTCCTGCACTTAAAACAAATACACAGAAATTTGATATATCCAAAAATTTTATTAAGACGACATTTAAAAATATGTCGTTTTTTAATATGTCAAAAGATGTTTATTCCTGCATATTGGGAATATCGTGGTTTTGGTTTATAGGCGTAGTTCTTGTCAGTCAGATACCTAACCTTGCAGAGGTTATATTAAAAGGTGAACAAAACTTATACATCTTTTTAGCAGCACTTTTGTCGTCCGGTGTATTTTTTGGAACGATAGCTGCATATTTCCTGCTAAAAAAAGAAATTTCAATAAAGTATGTTCCTATATCGGTTCTTCTCATGACGGTATTTATTGTTGACTTATCTTTCAGTGCCGACGACATACATACTGCTATATCAACCAACATTTCGTTGGCGTCGTTCCTTTCTACGTTTACCGGTGTTAGAATAATTATTGATGTTGTCGCATTTTCGTTCTTTTCGGGTTTGTATATTGTTCCTTTAATGACAGTTCTTCAAGTACTTGCAAACAGAAAAATAAGAGGAAGAGTTTTTGGTATAAACAATGTAATCAATGTTTTGTTTATGGCTGCCGGTGCTTTTGTATGCTGGTTGTTTGTTAAACTCGGTTTGTCATTCCCGGTAATATTAACTTTGATAGCTATATTTAATGTTATAGGTGCGCTATATATCTGTTATGTTCTGCCGGCACATCTTTTAAGAATAATTACAAAAAGGTTTATGGAAATTTTCTATACCGTTGAAGTTGAAGGTATGGAAAATTTCGAAAAGTGTAAAGGTGGCACATTGATTATTGCAAACCACACATCACTTATCGATGGTATAGTTCTTTCGGTTACTTTCGGCGAGAAACTTTCTTTTGCAATAAATACGGATGTAACTAAAAAGTTCTGGGTAAAACCTTTCTTAAGAATGATAAATTTCTTTCCGGTAGACAACACAAATGTAATGGTTGTTAAATCCATAATAGACGAAATTAAGAAAGGGCATATGATAGTAATATTCCCGGAAGGGAGAATTACCACTACCGGCGGACTAATGAAAGTATATCCCGGTCCTGCAGTTATCGCCGATAAGAGTAATGCCGATATTTTACCTATATGTATAGAAGGTACACAATATTCCGATTTCTCTTATTACGGCTCAAAAACAAGAACCAGACATCAAAGAAAAATAAAACTTACGGTATTACCTCCAAGGAAGCTGGATGTAAATCAGTCTTTGTCCGACGCCAGAAGAAGAAATATCGCAATGTCGAAACTTTACGACATTATGTGCGAAATGAAATTTGCCGGAAATTTTTCCGACAAAACAATATTTGAATCGCTTCTTGATTCCGTTTCTCTTGTGGGAAAAGGGAAAGATATTTTAGAAGATATCGATAGAGATCCTGTAACGCTTGGCAATTTTATAAAAGAAATTTTTGCTATTTCCGGAAAGATAAGGAAACAGACCAGTGCCAAAGAATATGTTGGAATTTTGTCCAATAACACGAAATCTGCAATAGAGATGTTTTTCGCGTTGTCGGCAATAGATAGAATACCGGCAATTTTAAACTATACTGAAAGTGTAGATAATATTTTATATAATGTAAAAAATGTCGGAATAAAAACAATTTATACAACCAGATTTTTTGTAGAAACATATAAACTTGACGAATTGATAAAGGCTCTTGAAAAAAACGGAACAAAAATAATTTATGGTGAAGATATACAAAAAAGTTTAACGATATTTAATAAAATTTCGGCTTATTTCGTTTCAAAATTTCCAAAAACTTATTATAAAAATATATGCAATAATTTTGATGCAAACTCGCCGGCAGTTGTTATGTTTACAGCCGCTTTCAAGGGTAACAGCAAAGCCGTAGTTTTGTCACACAGAAACATACAAGCGTCGCGAGCTCAACTTTCGGCAGTGATGGATTTCGGTATTCTTGATGTTTTCTTTAATGCTATGCCGATGTTTTCATCGCTGGGTTTTGTTGCCGGAGTTTTGTTGCCGATATTAAGAGGAATAAAAGTTTTTGTTTATCATTCTCCGTTGCATTATAAAATGGTTTCGGAACTTGTTTACGATACGGATGCTACAGTCCTTTTAGGAACGGATACTTTCCTTAACGGCTATGCAAGAAATGCTCATCCTTACGATTTTTATTCTATAAGATATGTCATTTCCGGAATAGAAAAACTGAAAGAAGAAACAGTAAAAATATGGGAAGAAAATTTCGGTAAGAGAATTTTTGAAGCTTACGGAACTACTGAAACTGCATCAACAATATCAATAAATACACCGATGTACTTTAAACAATATACTGTGGGCAGATATTTGCCATCCGTAGAATGCAGATTGGAAGCGACATCAGCTTTTATAGGGGCAAGTCATTTGTGGGTTAAAGGTCCGAATGTTTCAAATTTCTATATAGAGAACGAACAATTGAAATCCACCGAAAATGATAAGAATTGGTTTGATACCGGCGATATTGTCGAGATAGACAGAGAAGGGTTTATTTCGATGAAAGGAAAATCTAAGAGATTTACTAAAATTAACGGAGAAACGATATCTCTGACGGAACTGGAATTTAAAATATCAAATATTTGGCAAGATACAAAGCATGCATTAATAACTACGGTTAAAAATAATAAAAAAGAGATAATCTTGTTTACTACTAAACAAGACGCAGATTTAGGGGAACTGAACAGTGCTGCTCAGAACCAAAATATAGAAGATTTTGTTTTGCCGGATAAAGTTTTTGTTATGGAAAAACTTCCCATAACGGGAACCGGAGCTCCGGACTATGTAAAACTTCATGATATTTTAAAGGAATTAAATAAATGAAATTTATAATTAAATTGTTATTCAATAAAAGAGTTGTTGCACCTTTGCTGAAATTATTTTTCAGTATTCAAGTCAACGGTCTGGAAAATATAAAAGATTTAAAAGGTAATGTTTTGTTTATTGCAAACCATAATTCTTTTATAGATGCAGTCTTGATATGGGCATTTGTTCCGGAAAATTTATGTTTTACGATTAATCCTATAATTGCAAGAAAATGGTATGTTAAATCTATTATGAATATTGCCAAGTTTT
>JAFPUA010000337.1 GCA_017413305.1 Candidatus Ruminimicrobiellum caprinum | reverse complement strand
TTAGGCTGATTAAACTGGACATAGGCTCTTTCAAAGCCGGCTTCACAGATAAGCCCTCTGTAATAAGGATACGGGTCATCGTTTTTCTTTAAAACATCAACAATACATTTATCTATCAAGCCCGAACCTGTACAATTCTGTGCAAGTTCTACGCCCGTATCCGTGATTTTGTAAAGTATTTTATAATAAAGTTGTCTTAATTTATACATTAAAAAGCTTTCTTCACTGTCTTTTTTTCGCAACAGAACAACCTTGTTGCCCTGTTCCCATTTTTCTATTAAGTCACTGATAAGTTCCGGCGGATCTTGCAAATCGGAAGCAATACTAATAACAGCATCGCCGGATGCCGCCTTTATTGCGTTAAACGGGGATCTGATATGTCCAAAATTTCTGGAATTTATGATAACTTTAACTCTTTTATCTTTTACAGCAAGCTCTCTTAATTTATTCTCTGTTCCGTCAGTAGAACCGTTATCAACAAGAATAAATTCAAATTCATATTTGTTTTTGAATTTATCAAACTGAACCGAAACTCTGTTATAAAGTTCATCAAGGTTTGATTCTTCATTATAGCAACTGGCTACAATACTTATTTTTTTCATGTATTTCCTATTGCAACTTATTTATTTTCTTTTGAATTTATTTTAAACTTTCTTCTATTTCCTTTATTGTAGGCATCGTTCCTTTAAAATTTACAGGATATATCTTAGAGAGCTCATATTCAGAAATTCCTATTGGAGCTTCTGTTAAATCCAATGCATACTGAGCTAAAATATTATCTTTATTTTTACAAATTAAAAGACCTATTGTTGGGTTATGATTTTCTTTTTTTAATATATGATTTACGGCAGAAATATAAGTTCCTATCTGCCCTATATTTGCAGGCTCAAATTCTCCTGTTTTTACTTCTATCACAACGTAACAATTTAAATTTATGTTAAAAAATAACATATCAATAAAGAGCTCTTTTTTGCCAATATCTAACTTATATTCTTTTCCTACAAAAGAAAATCCTGTCCCAAGTTCTAAAAGAAATTTGTAATGTTTGCCATTAATGCATTTTTTAATTCTTTTTCTTTATACCCCTGTGTCATTGTAAGAAAATCAAAATTATAAGGATCTTTTGTAATTTCTTGCGCTAAATCACTTTGAGGTAAACTTAATTTTTTTGAAAAATTAGAAACTGCCTTTCCTTGTCTTTTATAAAGATCCGTATCGAGAAAATTTAACAAAACATTTCTTGACCAATTGTTTTCTATAGTTTTATCAATATAAAAAAGAGCTTTTTGCAAATTGTTTTTACATTTATCAAGAATATATCTGTGATGTCCCCATGGAATTTTTGTGAATTTTTCCACAAGTTGTGGAAAATTTGGAGATTTTGAATAAAAATCATAAAATTTTGTTGCATATCGAATATTGTTTGCAGAAAGTCCTTTAATATCCGGCAATTCTTCTTGTAAATCTTTACTTATTTTGTCATAAAATTTCGCACCGTATTTATTTTTATATGTCATCATTGAAATATCTTTACCTAAGTCTAAATAAAATTTTATCAAAAACGAATTAACGGCAATTGATGCTTTTATTTGTGAGTTTAAAAATTTTTCTTTTATTTGTTTCAGCCATTTTTTATATTCTACGGATGCTACAATTTTCATTTCATCTCCTAAAAAACATTAACACATTACATTATTATTTTACCAAATTTTTAAAAAATTATAAAGAAAAAACATAGAAAAAGTGGGGGCGCTATGATACCCCCACTCTCAATGAAACATTGCTATGTAATGTTTCAATCTTCGTTTATTTTATAGACAAATATTATCTATACGTTACACCGTTTGTTAAATCATAAATCAATGTCAACGCCGGAAGATTTGAACACTGTGCTACAGCAATAAATCTAGTTGAACCTGTTCCTTCTGCTCCAACAGCAAATCTGGTAAAATATTTGTTAGTTCTGGCATCGATACCAAATAGTCGTGAAGCACATCCATAACCCCAAACATCTGCTGTAGGCTCATTTATATTACCACGACTAATAAATGTTTTATACTCACTATAATATCTCATTTGTGCATCACGAATAACAGAAAGCAATACATAGGCTTCATTATATTTTGCTTTTTTTGTGTAATCTTTATAAAAAGGCACCGATATACTTGATAGTATAACAACAAGAGTTACAACTATAATCATTTCTATTAGAGTAAAACCTTTTATTTTCATATTTTTTCTCCTTTTAAATTAATATTCCCACATAGTATAACCTTCACTTAAATTAAATTTTAAAGTCATACCATGCCAACCTGTTCCGTTACTATAACTTCCTAGATACAACCATACTATATATCCTAAGCTATTAGCTCCATAACCGGGATGAAACCAGGTGAAGTACTTATTATTTCGCGCATCTACTTTTAAAACAGTATCATTAGAAGTATATGTGCTATTATAAAAAGTACCATATTCATGATAATACTCTTGTTGCGCATCTCTTAATCTTGATAAAAAAATATAAGCTTCTGATCTTTTTGTATCCCTTATATAATTGTTGTAAATAGGGACAGATATTACTGACAAGATTGTTACCAATGTAATTACTATAACCAATTCAATCAGTGTAAAACCTACCTTCTTTTTGATTTTTTTCATAGCTTTTCTCCTTTTTATTCTATTTTGTCATTCCCGCAGTGTCGTTGGGCGGGAATCTATAGTATAAACTTCTTTTTTGTAATAGGTATTTTTATCACCATAGATCCCCGACTACGAATTTCGGGGATGACACCGCTGCGCGGTTATTTCTTTTTGGATTTTCTGTGTAAGGAGAGTTTTTTGGTAAAACAAAAGAAAAAGGCTGTGTAAGTCCGCCACGAGCAGAACATACACAGCCGCTGTTCTTTTGCCCCGAAGGGCAAAGAACAAAATCATAAAAATAAATCAACATAGCTTCTGATTTATTTTCACAAAATCTTCAACGACTGCTTTTGGACTCGTGGCGTTTTTGTTTTTACAAAAAAGATTCTACCTTTCGTAGAATTTCCAAAAGCATTCAATATTTAGTTTTTCAATTTATATCCTAACTGCAATTTTATTATAAACTAAAACAAAATTTATGTCAACAGAAAAATTTATACAACTACCAACAATGACAAACTATTTTTATCTTTCTCAACTCTAAACTATCAACTATCAGCTAGAAATCGCTTCGCGATTTCTTTATTTCTCTAAACTTCAATATAATTGGTGTTCCTTGGAACGAAAATTTTTCTCTTAAAATATTCTCTAAATATCTCTTATACGAGAAATGAACAAGTTCTAAATCGTTAACTGCAAACCTGAATGTGGGCGGTTTCGTTAATGGCTG
>JAFPUA010000336.1 GCA_017413305.1 Candidatus Ruminimicrobiellum caprinum | reverse complement strand
GCTTCGCTCGGTTCGAGATGACAGACAGGAAGAAAGCTCGCTCGCAATAACAGTAACAAAGACTACATTCTTTTGAAGATGTCGGATTTTAAAGAAGATACGCGGTCTAAAAAAACAAAACCGTCGAGATGGTCAATTTCGTGCTGAATAACTATTGATTCAAAACCATGGGTTTTTAATTTCTGTATTTTACCGTCAATATCCGTATATTCTACTTCTATTTTGTTTTTTCTTATAACATTTCCGGTAAAGTTCGGGACACTTAAACATCCCTCACGAGATTTTAATTTTCCCGAAGAATAAATAATTTTAGGATTTATCATTACCAACAACCCGTTATTATGGTGTGGTTTTGGGTTTAGAGAGACATCTACCAATATCAGACGAGAAAGTACACCTACCTGAACTGCGGCAATACCTACACAATGAGATGATGACAACATAATTTCACGCATGCCGGATACAAGATTTTTAACATCGGTATTTATTTTTTCTATCGGCAGGCTGATTTGTTTTAGTAAAGGGTTAGGAATTGTTATTACTTGTAGCATTGTAAATTATAAATTCTAAATTGTTGTGCTGTCGGCTTGATTAACGAAAATTTCTACTTCCAAATCTTCTGCCAAGTGATGCAAATAATGTTTAAAATCGTCAATTTTTAAAGATTTAGGTATGTTTACTTCCAACAGCATTATGTAAACTTTTTGTTTTTTGTTTCCGGCTATTTTTGTTTGAACATCGGTTATATTAATTTTATTGTCAGCTAAGTATCTGCTTACGCTGTAAACTATACCGGCTTTGTCTGCACCATAAACAGCAATAATATAGTCGCCAAAATTTTTCTTGTCTTTTTTGGGAGTTTCTACTTCGTTTACAGATATTGATAAATCAAGATTTTTAAGAGAAGATTTTAGTTTTGTTTTTATTTTTGCAATATCTGCATTTCTTGGACAAGCAAGAAGCAGTATCACTGCAAACTGACCACCAAGAAGCGTCATTGTTGAATCTTCAATATTACATCCAAGTTCAAAAAGTACTTTTGATATTGAACTGACAATCCCAGGCTTATCTTTGCCAATAGCAGATAATGATAATTTTTTCATAATTATTCCTTATAATGAATTTATGATTGCAACAGAAACTTTCTGTAATAAGTCGGTGTAAGCTTTATTGATTGTTTTGCCAAACCCTTTTTCCTGTGATGTAAAACTGTTAATTTGAGTTTTTTTATCGGCAGAAATAAGCTCTGCTGTTACATCAGCATTTGATATAAAAAGATCCGCATCATCTCTGTTAAAAGTTTTAAGTTCCGTTTTTTCCGATTCAACAAATGTAAAATTCACATTTAGTACAAAATCAGCATTTTCCGTAACAGTAACAAAACCATTCTGTACCAAATAAGATTTTAATGTTGCAGATATATCTTTACCGGATTTATTAGAGACGATATTTAATTTTATTTTTTTCTTGTTTCCTAAAAAGTTAAGCTCATCGGAAACAGTTCTAAAAGAGTAATTATTATAAAAGTCTTCATCTAAATTAAAAGTTGTTTGTAAATCAAGTTCAAGTTTATAATTTGATTTTTTAAGATAGGAAACTTTATTAAAAGAATAATCTATTTTTCCTTCTTCATTACAATAAACTGTTTCTATAGAAAAATTGTTTATTGTCTTTACTACAAAAGCATATTTTTTGCAAACATCGGTAACATTTTTGCCGGAAAAATATGCTGAAATATTTGCGATAATTCCACTGTGGTTTTCAGAAGAAGAAAAGGAATTTTTAAAATTTATTTTAGATAAGATATCGTTTATTTTTGCAACGATTTCCGGCTCTAAAGTT
>JAFPUA010000335.1 GCA_017413305.1 Candidatus Ruminimicrobiellum caprinum | reverse complement strand
TTGCAGTGATTCCGGCATGATATGATGTACCGCAAGCAACTATACAGATTCTTGATATTTTCAATAAATCTTCTTTAGTCAACCCTACCGACTGCAAAATAATTTTATTTTCTTCGTCGGAAATTCTTCCTCTAAAAGTATCTTGTATGGTCTGTGTCTGTTCGTAAATTTCTTTAAGCATAAAATGCTTGTATCCGCACTTTTCTGCTTGAAGAGCGTTCCATAAAATTTTCTGAGATTTTCTCTCTATAACATTATTTTTTTCGTCAAAAATTTTTATATCGTTTTTTCCTACTTGTGCAGTATCGCCGTTTTCTAAAAATATTACATCTTTAGTATATGCCAAAAGAGCTGAAACATCAGATGCTATAAAATTTTCATTTTCGCCAAGGCCTATAACAAGAGGAGCATCTTTTCTGGCAACAACTACTTGAGAATCGTCGTCGGCACAAATCGCACATAATGCATATGCACCGCGAATATCTTTAAGAGCTGATTGAACAGCTTCGAGAAGATTTGTATTCTTGCTGTAATACTTTTCTATTAAATGTGCTACAACCTCTGTGTCGGTTTCAGATGCAAAATTGTGTCCATCTTGCTGTAACTTATTTTTTAAAGCAGTATAATTTTCTATTATACCGTTGTGAACCACAACTATTTTACCGCTGCAATCAGTATGAGGATGCGCATTTTCTTCACTGGGTTTACCGTGCGTAGCCCATCTTGTATGACCTATACCTAAGTTTCCGGACATTTTATTCGAGTTAAGATTTTCTCTCAAATTAACCAGCTTGCCGACACTTCTTCTACGCTCTATCTTACCTTTTTCAATAACGGCAATTCCGGCAGAGTCATAACCTCTGTATTCAAGTTTTTCAAGTCCGTTATATATTACATCAACAGCATTTTTATTTCCGACATATCCTACTATACCACACATATTTTTACCTCAATGTATAATATACAATGTATAATGTATAATTATAAATTATAAATTGTTGTTTTAATATTATAGCAAAATAAGAATAAAATAGAAAGAAAAACTTTGTCTATTGATTATAAATTTTGTAAAATTTTAGTTACTATGGAACAATTTAAACGAACAGAATTGCTGTTAGGCAAAGATAATATGAAAAAACTTTTCAACTCAACCGCTGCAGTTATAGGCTTAGGCGCGGTCGGCGGATTCGCGTTGGAAATACTGGCAAGGATGGGGGTAGGCTGTCTTGTTATTGCAGATTTTGATGTAGTTCAAACATCCAACATCAACAGACAAATTCTGGCAACTCACTCAACCATCGGTATTAAAAAAACGGAACTTGCAAAAAAAAGAATTTTAGATATCAATCCAAACTGTAATGTAAAAGTTTTCGATACTTTTGTCAATACGGACACTTTGCCGACGATATTTTCAACTAAACCGGATATAGTTATAGATGCAATAGATTCTTTCAATCCTAAACTGAGGTTGATTGAATATTGTTATAAAAACAATATAAAAATTATATCTTCAATGGGGGCAGCTTTAAAAACTGATCCTTTTTCTATCAAATATGCGGATTTGTTTGAAACTCACCACTGTAAACTGGCAGAGCGCTTAAGAGGAGATTTGCGTAAACTGGGAATATCTTCCGGAATACCTTGCGTATTTTCGGAACAGTCACAGCAGATAAAACCGATTCCTCTTCCGGAAGAAGAACAGAAAAATTTCGGCAAGAACGGCGGTCCGAAAATTCTCGGTTCTACTCCGGTAATCACTGGTATGTTCGGAATTCTCTTGGCAAATAAAGCTATAGAAATAATTTGCGATTATAATTTATAATTAAAAGATTGCAACTTTTTGTAGATTTTTTCGGCAACAAGTTTATACCCTTCTGAATTGGGATGAACAGAATCTGAAAAAAGATCACGCTTGTGCCAAATTTCGTTTAGTATTCCGTCAACAAACCTAACTTTTTTGCGTTCCGCAACAGATTTAAGCAAATAGTAAATGTCGTCCAACTCACTGTCTTGAGCAGATGCTACAACAACCTCGGCTCCGGCAGAGGTTAGCTTGTCAATAATCCGTTCAATATTTCTTTTCGTCTGAGCTAAAGGGACTTGTTGAAAGAAATCGTTTGCTCCGAACTCCACAATGACTATTGGACGAGATGAATTGACATATTTTAAAACATTGTCAATCCTTCTTAATCCGTCTGCGGAAGTATTGCCGTTAACACCTAAATTTATTACTTTATAACTAACCATTTTCTGCAAGTAGTAGGGATACCCTTTCCCGTCTTTGGCTCCATAGCCTTTGGTAAGGCTGTCACCGAAACATATGATTGTATTTGACCCTTGCGCACTTTGTTTATTACAAGAAAAAAGAAACGAAAGTAAACCTATTGAAAATAATAACAAAAAATATTTTTTCATGATTTTATAGTTTATTGTTTTTTATATTTTCAACTATATTTAATATCTCATCTACTTGAGTTTGTTCTAAGCCGGTTCTTTTACCTATTTGAATATGTGCAGCTAGTTGCGGTTCAACTTTTTCCATAATTGAAAGTGCTGCAATCGTGGCGACTTCTCTTTCTTGATCCGTCAGTATTCCTCTTGAAAAGATATCGGCAAAAAGATGTTCTTTCAAGTAAGCATCTATAGCCGGCGCAAAAGTGTATAAATCCCCTTTTACTTTTTTCCCCACGAGTTTAGGTTGCTTCTTTGTTCCGATTTTATTTTTATTTGCGTCTTTATCCAAAGGTTTCCCCTCGGGGCCTACCATATAAGCTCCGTTTTTACTTACATCCATCAAAACATTAAGAGCATTTAAGCTTCTGGGAAAACCGCAGTAAGCATACAGCTGAGTCATAACTTCTTTTATTTCATTAACTGTCATTTCTCCATCTGTAAGACCAACTTTAACGG
>JAFPUA010000334.1 GCA_017413305.1 Candidatus Ruminimicrobiellum caprinum | reverse complement strand
TTTTGTGAAACAAAATTTTACCGAAAACTGTAAGCTATAAGCTATAAGCTTTAAGCTATCAAAAGGATGGAAAAAATGCAAGACAATCAGAACAAAAATCAGCAACAAAATGAAGCTTCTAAAGAAACTTCTCAGGCAACAATCGACACAATAATTTCGCAAAGAAAAAATAAAGCCGATACAATGAGACAAAATAAAGTTGATCCGTATCCTGCCAGAATTAAAATAGACAGTAAAATTGCCCAAATAAGAGAAAAATTTGAAAGTCTTCAAAAAGAAGAAATGGCAAAAGATCAAGTGACCGTTGCAGGAAGAATGATGTCCAGAAGAGATATGGGCAAAGCTTCCTTTATAGATATTGTTGACGGTACAGGCAGAATACAGGTTTATGTTCGTAAAGATCAGGTAGGCGACGAAGATTTTAAAATGTTTAAGGAATTTTCGGATCTTTCTGATTTTGTTTTAATAACCGGTGTTCCTTTTAGAACAAGAACCGGAGAACTGAGCCTTAAAGCAGATAAATTTTCTATTGCAACAAAAGCATTCAGACCTCTTCCTGAAAAGTGGCATGGTTTAAAAGATACGGAAACGAGATACAGACAGAGATATCTTGATTTAATTGCTAATCCAGAAGTAAAAGAAGTTTTCAAAAAGAGAAGTGCAATTATTTCTTCCATAAGAAAAAAACTTGAAGAGCTTGGTTTTATTGAAGTAGAAACACCTATTCTTCAGACTCTTGCCGGCGGAGCAAACGCAAAGCCGTTTATTACTCATCACAACGCGCTTGATATGGACTTATATATGAGAATTGCTCCGGAACTTTTCTTAAAAAGATTAGTTGTCGGCGGTATAGAAAGAGTTTTTGAAATAGGAAGAAATTTCAGAAACGAAGGTATCGACAGAAACCATAACCCGGAATTTACAATGATGGAATTGTACCAGGCTTACGCCGACTACAACGATATGATGGACTTAACCGAAGTGCTGATAAAAAATGCAGCAGAAACTATCGGTGCAACAGGATTAAATTTAAATTTCAGAAGAGCAAGACTTTTTGATTTAATAAAAGAGTTTACAGGACTTGAACTTTTACAGTATGTAGGGACAGGCAAAATGTATGAACAGGTAAAACATCTTAATCTTGATGTTGCTCCTGATGCAGGAGACCAAAAAGTGTTGGATGCTGTTCTTGACGAAAAAGTTATTCCGAACTTACAACAACCGACATTTGTTATGGATTATCCCGCAATATATTCTCCTCTGACAAAAGTAAAATTTGATCAGCCGGAAATTGCTGAAAGATTTGAACTTTATATCAATGGTATGGAAATATGTAATGCATATTCCGAGCTTAACGATCCTCACTTACAGAAAATCAGGTTCCAACAGCAGATGGAAGCCAAAGTTAAAGGTGACGAAGAAGCACAACCGTACGATGCAGACTATATTAATGCTTTGGAACAGGGATTGCCTCCTACAGGCGGGCTTGGTATAGGTATAGATAGACTTGTAATGATACTTACTCAGTCTGAATCTATCAGAGAAGTAATATTCTTCCCAACAATGAGACCTGAACTATAATGTTTAAATCTGCGGAACTTTTTATCGCATACAGATACATTAAAGCAAGAAGAAAAGGCTTTTTTGCTTTTCTTACTACCCTTATTGCCATCGGTGGAACTACGCTTGGCGTGTGTGCTTTGGTAATAACACTTTCCGTAATGACAGGGTTTCAGCAGGATATCAGAACTAAAATTTTAGGTATACAACCACACATTTATCTAAGTAAAGTTGACGGCACTCTTTTTGATGATTATAAAGAAGTTGCCCAAGATCTTTATTCTTTTGATTTTGTTAAGGCTTCCGCACCGTATATATTCGGACAGTCAATTATCAAAAAACAAGGCTACACACAGGGAACAGGGGCACTGATAAAAGGTATTGATTTACAGGCCGAAAATGATTTGATGGGGCTTTCTAACAAAATAAAAAAAGATAATATTATATCGGATAACGCTATAAGTTCCGACGGAATAATTTTAGGTAACGAACTGGCAAACTCTATTCATGCACAAGTGGGAGATTTTGTGATAGTGATGTTCCCAAGTCAAATGTCGTCAGTACCGAAAATGAAAAAATTAAAAATTGAAGCTGTTTTTCATTCCGGTATGTATGAATATGATACTACGCTTGCCTATGTGGACTTAAAGACAGCCGACGAAATGTTTGCTTTTGACGGTGGCGTTTCGGGCCTGGCAATAAGAACTGACAGTTTTGATAAGGCCAATATTTACGCTAAAGATTTGCAGAGCGCATTAGGTTATCCTTTTAAAGCGCGCTCTTGGATAGATATGAATAAAAATCTTTTCTCGGCTCTTAAACTTGAAAAGCTTATGATGTTCATTATTCTTGCTTTAATCATTATCGTTGCATCGTTTAACATTATTTCTAATATATTGCTTCTCAGCGTGGAAAAAGCAAAAGAAATCGGTATCCTTTCCGCAATGGGCTTTTCCAAACTTTCAATATCGAAAATATTCTTTTATGAGGGCTTTATTGTAGGTAGTATTGGTACTGTTTTAGGGCTTATGGCGGGGCTTTTAATAAGTTATGGTTTGAAAAATTTTGAAATATTTAAGCTTCCGCAGGGTGTTTATTATGTTGACAGACTGCCTGTTGTAATAATTCCCACAGATATCATTCTTGTCGCACTTTGCGCATTTGTAATTACGGTTATTTCAGGACTTTATCCGGCGTATCAAGTTAGTAAACTGGAACCACTGGAAGCGATAAAATATAATTAAAATACATCTTGAAACAAAAAAAGAGCAGAGGGTTTCTCTGCTCTTTTTATTTATAATCAATTGTTATTTTTGTTTAAATCTTTTCATTTCTTCTTTTAAATATTTTATTTCAATTTCATGCCTTTTTATTTTTTCTTCCAATAAGTCCATTCGAGAAATAGATTCAGTATCGTTTGAATTTGTTTTTGCGATATTTTTTGTTTTTGTCTCTAATAAATCAATTATAGGAACATTTAATATTTCTGCAATCTTAGCGATAGTTTCTATTCTAGGATTTTTATTACCGTTAAGCCAAACGGTTAAAGACTGTTTATGAACTCCTAATTTTTTAGCTAATTGTGTTTGTGTAATATTTTTTAATTTCAAAATCTCTTTAACTTTTGAACCAACATTGATTATCATAAATTTTCCTTATGCGATAAACAAAAATCTTGACAAAGTAAATAAAATAGTTTACAATTATATCGCAAGTAAATTAAAAATTTTACAACAGTAAATTTAAATTATAAATATATAAAAGTTGTTATCTTTAGCCGAGCGGGCTAATACATAGCACTAGCTCGATAAATTAGAGCAAAATAAAAGTCTTGTCTAATTAAAAAAGATAAATAATTTTATTTA
>JAFPUA010000333.1 GCA_017413305.1 Candidatus Ruminimicrobiellum caprinum | reverse complement strand
GTTTTCCTTTAACTCTTAAACTATCAAGAGTTCTGGAAATAAGCCTTGCGCCTCTTCCCCTTTCGTCATTAAGTTTCTTGAAGTTATCCAATTCTTCAATTACAGTCAACGGAATAACAACTTTGTTGTCTTTAAAAGAAAAAATGGAATCAGGGTCATGCAACAAAACATTTGTATCTAATACAAAAGATTTTACAGCCATAAACATTCCCCCCTTTTTATTAAACTTATTATGTATATTATAATCAATTTGGAACGAAAAAACAACTAAAAAATTTATTGAAAATAAATTTTATTCGTAGCGGAAGACGAAGGCTGTCTTCGGTTTAAAATTGTTTTTGGAATTTCTGACAATTTTTTTCAGAGTAGAACTTTTTTCTCCAACAACATCAAAGTTCTGCTGATAAAATTGTGTGGGGATTGTTTGCCTTTTTTCGGTAGGATTTACAACAAAAGTATATTTTATTCCGCCATATTCATAACTTGCGGACTTTAAAGGAGCATTTATTTCAAAAGGATCTGATATTTTATTTCCTCTATTAATAATTTCCGCAACAAAAGAAATTTCAGATATTACATCAACAATATTTTCCCAATCTTTTACATTTTCATATATAGCTTTACCTTCCAAATAAAATGAAGTATATAAAAGCATTGTTGTTCCGTCAATAATAGCATCATACGATAAAAAACGCAAACTGTCTTTTTTTAATATTTTCTTATCATTAACAAGATTTATTTTTTTGCATTGAGTATCGGGAACACATATGGAAAGACCGCTCTTTATAACCTTATCAGATAAATCTTGTATGGGACTGTCGGGGCTAACGGTAACCGCATTAAAACCGGCACCTTGTGCTTCTATAATATCCTGAGGAACTTTTATTCCGTCAAGACCTACAACAAAATCCGCAAAAGAATAGCTGCACATAAATAAGATAACAAACAAAACAGTAAACAACATAAACAAATTTTTTGTTTTAATCATTTTTTATTTCCTTAAAATTTTTGTATAATATTAACATTATACAATATAAAAATATTAAAGGCAATTTTAAAGGAATAAAAATCGGATGATTATTTGGGAAAGGTTTAGAAAAAATATTTTTGATAATAACCTTGTTTGTCGTGGAGATAAAATTCTGTTGGCTGTTTCCGGCGGAGCAGACTCTATGGTTATGGCAAGTTTGTTTGCTATGCTAAGGAAATCTATTCACATTGAATTGGTAATTGTGAACTTTAACCATAATTTAAGAAAAGAATCTGTCAAAGAATCAAAAATTGTTAAAAAGTTTGCCGATAGTTTAAAAATAGAATGTATTCTTAAAGAGTTAAAGACAAAAGAATACGCAAAAGAGAACAATATTTCAACGGAAACTGCAGGACGACAATTAAGATATGCGGAACTTGAAAAGACAGCAAAAGAATATAAGTGCAACAAAATTGCAACAGCGCATAACATGAACGATAATGCGGAAACTGTCCTTATGTGGATGTTGAGAGGGACAGGCACGGAAGGAATAAGCGGAATACCCGTAACAAGAAAAATTAATAAAAACTTAACAATAATAAGACCTATTTTATCCGTATCCAGAGATATGATAGATGCTTATGCAAAAGAAAAAGAAATAAAATTTTGTACCGATAAAACTAATTTTAAATGTGATTATACAAGAAATAAAATAAGATTAAATATTATACCCGAACTAAACAAAATAAACCCATTGTTTATTGAGCATGTATATAATTTATCAACAATAGCTAAAGAAGAAACTGCATATTTTAAAAAGAAGATAAATTCTTTTATTGCAAAAAATATAAAAATATCTAAAAATAAAATAACAGTAAATTTGGATACTTTTAACCGACAAGATAAAATATTGCAATATAAAATATTAAAAGAAATTATTCCTGACAAAAAAAGAGCCGTCCATATAAACCAAGTTATAAACTGGCTGGCAGACGGCAAAAATAAAAATCATAATTTATCAAAAGAATGGATGTTAAAAAAGAGCGTTAAAAACTTTTCGTTTGTTAATCTTTCAAAATAGATAATGTAACCACTGCTGTTGTACCCTGTGACGGAGAAGAAGTAATTTCAAGTTTTCCGTTATGCATCTCAACTATTTGAAGAGCAACAGTTAAACCCATTCCGATAGACTTTGCAGTTTTTGTGGAAAACATCGGATCAAAACACTGATCAAGAGTTTCCGCATCCATACCTTTACCGTGATCGATAATTGTTACAGAAACGGTATCTGCACCAACAACAGTATCTATCTTAACGGTTCCTTTGTTATCTATAGCATCTTTGGAATTTTTGATAATATTAAAAAATACTTGCGCTAATTTTTCTTTATCTCCGTATATCTTCACCGATTGAATATTTGCTTCAAGCGTAACACCCTCAGCATCAGACTGTTGCAAAGCTGTTTCAAGAACATCCTTTAAATCACAAGGTTCTTTTTTTACCTGTTTTACTCTTGTCATATCTAAAATTTCGGAAATTCTGGTATTAAGAGTACCTACTTCTTTGGAAAGAAGACCAAGCATTTTTTCTTGAGTAGGATTTTCAATTTTTATAGACTTATTTAAAAAATAAGCAATATTCGACAAACCGGCAACAACATTTTTTAAATCGTGCGATGCAATGGATGCAAACCTTGCAATAACTTTGTTCTTCTCGAAATTAAGTTCTTTTTTTGTTAAGGTGTACGTTTTTTCGTTCATTGTTATTTTCCTAAAATTTTATTTATCAAACTTACGACATCTTCTATTTCAAACGGTTTATGTATATAGAAAAATCCTTTTTCCTTAACGGTCTGTTCGTTGGCTTCATCTTTTAATATATAAATTACACCGGCATTAGGAAGAACTTTTGAAATTTTATCTTGAATATCGCAAATATTTGTTTCTATCTGTGTATCTATCAAAGCAACATCAAAAAATGTATTTTTTAATTCTTCAAGAAGTTTTTCATGGCTGGAATATACCAAAACATGGAAATTTTTTTCGACAAGTTCTTTCTTTAAATTATCAAACTCTTCCGAATCATTGTCAATTAAAGCAATATTCGTTTTTCTCTTATCTTTACCTAATATATCAAAAACTTGAGCAGTATTTAAAGGAACATCAACGAAATTTTTAACGCCAAGTTTTTTTGCTTCGTTTATCAAATGCTGATTATCTTTATTTGTTACCAAAATTGTTTCAGGAAGAGAACCTGTAAGTTTAGCAATTTGTGAAAGAACATTCAGTGTCTGTATATCTTCGCTTGAAGCCTCTAAAATTAAAATGTCCGGTTTATGTTTGGAAAGAAAATCCAGCTTATCCATACTACAAGCCGCAACATTTAAACCGCAGTCTTTCAACGAATTAACAAAAGTTACATTTGCACCTGATTCTTTGTCAATTACAACAACAAAAGGTCTGTTTATAATATCTTTTATAGTCGCTAAAACAGCATCTATTTCAAAAGGCTTACTCAAACATGTAAATGCTCCGGAATTTAATGCCTCAACAATTAAATCGTTAAGCGCATAAGCCGTCATCATAACACCTATAATATCGGGTTTTATCTTTTTTATTTCTTTAAATGTTTCCGTACCGTTTAAGCCCGGCATTCTAATATCAGAAAAAATTATATCAAAATCTTCCTGTTTGGCAAGTTCTATAGCTTTATAACCATCTTCCGCATCTTTTACTTCGTAGCCTTCAAGTTCCAAAATACTGGATAAAGACAACCTTAAAGAATCTTCATCATCGACAACTAAAATCTTCAGTTTATCGTCCATAGCAAACTCCTTTTATATTATAAAGGTAACTCTACTGTAAATGTGGTACCAACATCTTTTGTACTTGTAACAAGAATTCTTCCCTGATGAGCATCAATAATTTCTTTAACTATAGGAAGACCTAAACCTATACCTTTAAGCTTGGTTGTAAACAAAGGTTCAAATAAATGTTCCAATGTTTCTTCACTCATACCGCAAGCATTATCTTGTACAATAATCAAGTACGCATCATTTGTTTTACGAGTGGAAACTTTTATAAGACCGTCCTTTTTATCGGCAGGCATAGCATCCTTAGCATTTGTAATAAGGTTTATTAAAACTTGTGTTATTTTGTCGGGATCCATAGCTACTGTGTAAGGTTGTAAATCGGTAACAACTTTAACATTGTCAGGCATAACCACCGCAGGAATAACCTTATTGATAAACGGTATTATATCAACTGAAAGTTTGTTTAATTTTTTTGTTCTGGAATAGTCTAAAAGATCCGTAATAATTTTGTTGGCTCTTAAAACTTCGTCAGATAACATTTTTATCATTTGGTTAGATTTTGCAATCGTCTTAGATATCTGTTCCGAATCTTCGGAAGATGCACTTAACTTTAAAAATTTCGGGTCACTGAAAATACCCATTTTAGATAAGAAATATGCAATATTTTTAACAGCGGCAAGAGGATTCCTAAGTTCGTGTGCCACAGAAGATGCCAACCTACCAATGGTTGCAAATTTTTCAGATTTTATTAAATCCTGTTGAATTTTCTGTACTTTATCAAGAGTTTCCTCTAATTCATAACTTCTCTGCTCAAATGCAATTTTAAGACTGAGAAGCTCTTTTTTCTCTTTATTAAGTTCCTTAATATGCGCTTCCATGTCACTTGCCATAGAATTGAATGAACGAGCCAGCTCTCTAAACTCATCATTAGAATGTATGGACACTCTGTAGCTTAAATTACCGGCTGCAATTTTTCTGGTACCTTGAGTAAGCTCTCTTATAGGAGTAAGAATTACTCTAACTAAAAAGAACGAAATTATAATACCTGCAAAAATAACGATAAAAGTAAGGATTATAATAGACCTTGCCATTTTATCTATTTGATAATTAACTCTGTCAAGTGCCATACCTATACGAACAGCACCTACCACAGATTCCTTATCGTATTTGGCATTTTTTATACCGGGAACATTTTCGTAAGAAAGAATAGGAACCGTCATATCCATAACTTCGCCGAAATTTTCAATATTGACGGATTCTTTCTGAATTTTAATTCTTTCAAGATTTATTATTTTTATCGAGTCTATAGGATTTGCAAAAACTTCTTTTTTGATGCTGCTGTTATCGACAGTTTCTACTGCTAACGGAATGCCGTTTACATCATAAATAACAGAATACAAAACATCTTCTTCTTTGATTGTATTTCTTGTGAGATGTGCGAGGAATTCTTTACTGGATGTAATTACGCCATACTCGCTGGACATTGCAAGTGAATTTGCCAAAACAAGAGCTCTGTTTTCCACAGAACCTTTTAATACCAACGACTGGCTGGCTACAAAAAACCAAGACAAAATTATGGAAGTTAATATGATTACTAAGGAGATTGCTATTATAACTTTGAAGTTTAATCCGAAAAACATTCTTCTTTTCATAGCGATCCTTTTGAAGAGAAAGCCGACGAAAGGACTTGAACCTTCGACCGATGGTTTACAAAACCATTGCTCTACCAACTGAGCTACGTCGGCATGTACTTACTGAAATAAACTTATGATTTGCATAGTATAACATAACTTGAAGCTTTTGTCAACGAAAAAATAGCAAAGAGATTTTTTAGTTTATAGTTTAAGGTGGTTTTATAACATAGATTCTCGCCCAACGACGACGCGGGAATGACAAATGAAAAAATGAAAACTAATCAAAAAAAGTTAAGGACAGAAAAAAAGAAAGATTTGTTAGTGATATGAAGAAAGAATAAAATTAATATCGAGATACCGCATCAAGTGCGGTATGACACAAAAAGAAAAATGAAAGTTAAGCAGAGAATGTAAGGAACAAGAAAAAACAGCAAAGTTTGTGACGAAATGAAGAAACTCGCAAACGCGGTGTACATATCCATAAGGGGTACATAAGTTTGCGAGTTTCAATATTGTAGTCCAAAATTTGCTGTTTTTTCGCTGTAAATGTAAGCTTATTTAATATCAGCGGTGCAGTTGGGGCACTTAGTAGCTTTTATATTTATTTCAGAAAAGCAATGAGGACAAGTTTTTGTTGTAGGAGCTGCAGGAGCCGGTGCCGGTTCTTCTTTCATTTTGTTAATAACTTTAAGCAATGAGAATATTGCAAATGCTACTATTAAGAAAGAAATTATACTGTTAATAAAAAAGCCTATATTTAATGTTACTGCACCTGCTGCTTTTGCTGCTTCAAGGGATGCATAAGGTGCTGCAGTCTGTGAACCATCTCTCAATACGATAAACCAGTTTGTAAAATCAATGTTTCCCATCAAAATACCAATAGGAGGCATTATAATGTCTGCTACTAAAGAATTTACAATTTTTGTAAATGCAGCACCGATAATGATACCTACTGCCATATCCATAACATTTCCTCTGGATATGAATTTTTTGAACTCATTAAAAAAACCTTTCATTTTTTCTTTCTCCTCTTTGTTTTATTTAAAAAAATTGCACTCTTTAAAGAGTGCTTTTATTTTTTTCAAACTGCCCGACCTGGGCTCGAACCAGGACTTTTCTGTTCCAGAGACAGACGTGTTACCAATTACACCATCGGGCAAATCACTTAATATCCTAATATTCTACAAAAACTAAAAATTTTTAGCAAGAAAAAAATTAGTACGGCAATTTAATTTTGAGTTTCAGGATTATTTTCTTCCTTACTATCTTCAGAAATGGCAGGAGTCTGTTGAGAGCCGAGATCTGAAGGCTGAGAATTTGCATCATTTTCGCTTATTGTTTCGTTATTAATTGCTAATTGCTCATTGCTAATTTCTAATTGCTCTTCCGAGCTTCCTTCGTTAGGCTGTTCAGCGACAGATCTCTCGTCGGAATCACTTTGTGATTCCTCGCTCGAGATGACAGAAGAAGGAGAGGCAAAGTTCGCTTGGTTATCAAAAAGCATTTCTTGAACTTCTTCTTTTTTCTCGGAGAATAAATCGTTTTCATTTTCAATAACGGGTAACTCACTTAAGTGACTTAACCCAAAATGTCTTAAGAAATCTTGTGTTGTTCCGTAAAGCAAAGGACGACCTAAAGTTTCTTTCCTGCCGACAATTTTTATAAATTTTCTGTCGGTAAGCGTGTCAATAATACTACCGGGATCAACTCCCCTGATATTGCCGATTTCTGCACGAGTAATAGGCTGTTTATATGCAATTATTGCCAACACTTCCATTGCGGAAGGAGACAACTTTAAAATAGTTCTTTCTTTAAGAAGTACTTTTATCCAAGAAGAGTATTGAGGCTTGGTCGCAAATGTCCAACCGTCTGCAACAAATTTCAATTCAAAAGCTCTGTCCAACTGCACATATTCTTGCTGCATCTGTTGAAGGATATCTTCCAGTTTTACATTTTCGGGCAAATCGTCTTTAATGACTGCTCTTATTTCCCTTGTTAACAACGGTTTATCTGAGACAAAAAGTAATGCCTCTACAACCTTCTTTATATCGTTAATTTCCATTATTATAGTCCTCAACTTTATTTTCGTTTACAGGTTCCTGTTCCAACATGAAAGGTTCCGGCTGAACATCTTCTTGTTTATGCTCCTCAACAGGTTGATCAATTTTTAAATCAAGTTCATCTTTATCTTCAGAACGAACTATACTTACATCGTCTTCGTTATCGTAAACTTTATAAATTCTTACATCTTCGAAAAGTTCCGATTGTTTAGCCATAATTTGTTTATTTTTTATCATTTCAAGCACTGCCATAAAACATACCACCATAGCAGCTCTTGATGTTTGAATTTTTAATATTTCGCTAAAATTCAAATATTGTTTTCCCTCGAGAACATCAAGAATTTCTCTGATTTTGCTCTCGATAGGAATTTCCTTATACATTATTTCACGAACTTCTTCAGGAAGAGTTTTAAGTGCTTTTTGAAAACTTCTGACCAAATCTTCAATTGTTGCTTCTATTTCATAATCGTGCTCATCTATAGCCATTCTGGGCCTATAATAAGTTTGCGAATATTCCTGCTCTTTGTTCGCCAACAGTTTGGAAACTTCTTTATATTTTTGATATTCCAAAAGTCTTTCGGTTATGTTGTTTAACTCGGCATCGGCTTCTTCTTTATCTTTTTCATTATCAGGATGGAGCATTTTTGCTTTTATCTGCATCAATGTTGCAGCCATAACAAGGAAATCTCCTGCAGTATCAAGATCAAGATTTTTCATCGTATCAAGATACGCCAAGTATTCTGAAGTAATCTCAGAAACTTGAATTTCTTTTATTTCAAGGTCAGATTTCCTTATCAAGTGTAATAATAAATCTAGAGGTCCTTCAAAAGTATCAAGATGAACGTCGTACATACTTTTTCCTTAAAACTTTAATGCATTTCTAACTTCTTGCATCGTCTTTGCAGCTTCGTCGGAAGCTTTTTTTCTGCCTTCTTCCAAAATTTTTTCTACGGCAGCTTTATCTTTTAAAAGTTCATTTTTTTTTGCAAAAAACGGTTTTGTAAATTCGCACATCAAATCTGCAAGTTCTTTCTTACATTTTACGCAACCTATACAACCGCCTTTGCATTCTTCTTTTCTCTTTTCAAAATCTTTATTAAATAATTCATGAAAAGCAAAAACTACACAGCCTTCCGGATGACCTGCATCGGTAGCTTTTATTCTTGCAGGGTCTGTATACATAGTTTTAACTTTTTTAACTATCTCATCTTCACTTTCGGCAATAAGAATAGAATTGCCATAGCTCTTAGACATTTTTCTCTTATCTAAGCCCGGAACACGCGCAGTTTTTGTTAAAAGTGCCTGCGGCTCCAAAAGGACTTCGCCATAAAAATTATTAAATCTTCTTGTAAGCTCTCTTGAATATTCCAAATGTGCCAACTGATCTTCTCCAACAGGAACATTTTGTGCTTTGTATAACAAAATATCGGCTGCCATAAGAACAGGATATCCTAAAAATCCGTAATTGTTCAAATCCTTCGACTGAATTTCTTTCAATTGCTCTTTGTATGTAGGACATCTCTGCAACCAACCGAGAGGAGATACCATAGAAAGTATCAAGAACAATTCCGCATGTTCTTTCACTTCTGACTGTCTGAAAATAACGGCTTTTTTCGGATCAACACCTACTGTAAGCCAATCTATTACCATATCTATTGAATTATTTTTTATTTCAGAAGTATCTGCATAGTTGCTGGTAAGTGCGTGCCAGTCTGCAACCATATAAAAACATTCAAAATTTTCTTGTATTGTTACCCAATTCTTTAATGCTCCAAAGTAGTGACCTAAATGCAATCTGCCTGTAGGTCTCATACCGGACAAAACTCGTTTATTTACCATTTTTAACACCCTTAATATTTCAACTAATAAGTTTTACTAAAAAATTTACTATCGGTCTGATAATATCCCACAAAACGCCCGTGATTAACAGCAAAACAATTATCCAAAAACCGTATCTTTCTATCTTTGCATATTTCTGCGCTAACTCTCTTGGCAACAAATAATAAACTATTCTTGAACCATCGAGAGGTGGTAACGGTATCATATTGAACACGAAAAGAACAACATTTATTACCACCATATACTGCAATATCACATAAATATATTCCATCGTTTCAACATTAGCAAAATAGTTTCTGATAATAAACATAATTATTCCCGAAACTATGGCTAAGAGAATATTTGCGGTTACACCTGCAGCAGAAACATAAATAATATCTTTCTTAGGATTTTTTAATTTAAGAACATTTATAGGTACGGGTCTAGCCCACCCAAATGCCGGAAGACCGGCTAAAACTAAAGTTAAAGGCAACAATATTGTTCCTATCAAATCTACATGATAAAGAGGGTTTAGCGTTAACCTACCCATAAGTTTAGCAGTATCATCGCCACACTTATAAGCAACAAAACCATGTGCCACTTCGTGAACTATTACAGAAAATAATAATACTGCTATAGGTATAATATATTGCATTTCAACTTAATTTATCAATAAATTTTGTATTAATTTTATACTTTTTCTACTCGAATGTCAAAGAAAAAAAGGCAAAGTATTTTTTTGCTGAGAGTTTACTGCTTGTTATAATATTTCAAAGCTTCTTCCATATGAGACTGCAAATCTTTAATTCTTTTTTCGTCAGAAGGATGTGTTGATAAGAAATCTGAAAGTCCACCCTGCGAACCACTGCTGGCCTGAGACATTCTCTGCCAAAATTTTACGGCTTCGTTAGGGTCATAGCCGGCTTTTGCCATTAACAAAAGTCCCATATAATCGGCTTCAGATTCATGTTTTCTGCTGTAGGGTAAAATAACTCCTACATTTCCTGCAACATTTACACCCATCATAATTAATTCTCTGTTTTCGTTATTTTGTAATGCCATATTTCCTGCTGCCAAACCATACTCCATTAACTGAGCCTGCGCTGCTCTTTCCGCACCATGACGGGCAATAGCATGGGCAATTTCGTGCGACATTACCGTTGCTAAGCCTGCCTCTGTCTGTGTATAAGGTAAAATTCCCGTATATACCGCCACTTTTCCGCCTGACAAACACCATGCATTTGCTTCATCATTTTCAAGCAGGTTAAATTCCCAGTCGTAATCACAGCCGGAAACGGCAGCAATTTTTTGACCTACTTTTTTTACAAGGGCAGTATTTGTTTTGTCGGTAGATATTTTTGATTCAGATAAATACTGCTGATAGCTTGCTGCACCCGATGCTGCTTCTTCACTTTCACTGCTCAACAGCAGCTGTTGTCTACCTGTCATTGATACCGTTGTACAGGAAGACAAAAATAAAGCTAAAAATAACAAATTAAATTTTTTCATAACACATCCCTCTTTAAGTAAATAATTGTATATTCTATCAAATTTGAAAAAAATTATAAAGAAAATTTTAACATAAAAAAGAACAGGATTGTTGTTTTTTACAATCCTGTTCTTTCAGAGCGACGCTATGTCTCGCTATGAAATCTTCTAGAATATTTTAATTAAGGATATATTATTTACAATAATACTTGAACTATAATTTAGTGTGATGCTACTATAGTTGTTGTTCCATCCCCAATAATAGAAAGATCTTCTCGAGTTGTTAAATTAAAAGGCATTCTTATCGAACCATGACTTTTACTTCTAACTTCAGCAGTAAAACTTGATGTTAATCCGTTAACATTTATATGTTCTACACCATAAGCATTAAACCAAGAAAAATATTTGTTATTCATTGCATTTATTCCTAAAACTGGATCATTAGCCGTCCACCCTTGATCTGTATACTCTCTATTCATGGAATGCCTACAATGTAAAAATCTACCGTATTCGTTATAATAATTAATTTGGGCATCTTTAATTGCACCAAGAAGAGCATATCCTTCTGAAAGTAAAGAAACTTCTCTCAAATGTTGCCTTCTATAAATTGGCCAAGAAATTAATGATAGTATAATTACAATTGTCATTGTTATTACTAACTCCATTAAAGTAAAACCTTTTTTTTTCATAATAAACCTCCTAAAAATGTTGCTAAAATTTTTAATTTTTTGTAAAATGAGCCGATAGATTTATGTTAGTAAAAATATTAATTATTTTTTCAAGCTATCGCTATGTTATAGCTCGCTCGGCTCAGTTTTCATTTGATTATGTTTATTTAAAAAGATCAAATAATTAACTTTACAATATTAATTTTAGTATATTAATTAACTTTTGTCAAGGTTTTTGTAAAAAATAAATTTATGAATAACAACAATTTTGTTATTAAATTATTAACTGTTTTAAAAGAAAAAAATTTAACTCAAAAAGAATTATCTAAAAATTTAGATATAAAAGAACCTATTATTAGCAGATGGATGAAAGGAAAATCAAAACCGTCCACAAAATCAATTAACAAACTTGCTAACTATTTCAATGTTCCTGTTTCTTATTTTTATAACAATGAAAATATTGATAGTAATGAGAAAGATTTGATTAATCAATTAAAAGGCAAAGAAAGAGAAATTGATATATTGAGAAAAGAAATTGCTCTGAGGGACAGAGAAATAGAATTTCTAAAAACACAAATTTCAAAATAAAAACATTTCAAAAATTTAAAAGATATACCATGAATAAAACAAATGAGATCAACAACAATAATGTTTTATCGAGTGAAGAAATTTTAAAAGAAGATATAAATTTTATCGAGGAACCTGTAAACAAATTTAAAGAACCTGTCATTAAAACTCTGCAGGTAAAACAAAACAAAGAAAATTTTGGAAAAACGATAATTCCTTTTGGTGCACATCCAGAAGAACATGAAAAAGAAATAGCTAAAATTTTAAACAAATACGGTAAGGATGTTGAATTTTTGATTCCCGTAGAGACAAAATATGCAAAAACTCCTGATGTGAAAATGGATGGACAATTATGGGAAATAAAATCTCCAGAAGGTAATAGCAATAGAACTATTGAAAATAATTTAAGATGTGCATTGAAACAGTCAACAAATATTATTATTGATTTAAGAAGAATAAAAGTTGATGAAACAAAAGCAATAAGTCAAATAAAGAAACAATTTGTTTTTTCTAAAAGTATCAGAAAAATAGTTATTATAAAAAAGAATTCTAAAGTCCTTGACATTTTGAGATAAATATTTTATAATGATTCATGTACGAGGGATTGACCACTGCTGGATAGCGGAGGTCACCCCTCGTTTTTTGTGTATGGAGAAGATAACGACGGAAAGACAACGAAAAACGACGCTGGATCGCCACGATCGATGTAGTCTCTCTTCGGATGATTGACTCTTGCAGGGCGAGCCAACATTCCGCGCAACTACCCGCGATGACGAAAAATCGCAAAGCGATTTTTCTTAGACCTTAAGATTTAAGGCGAAACAATATAAAAAAACACTACACTTTTCCCATAAATGTAACAAACTAAAAAATTGAAAGATTTGTTAGTGAGACGAAGAATTCCCAAGCCGCATAACGACAATATATAATGTACAATAAACGGCAACAACATTTTAGAAATCGTAGAATATGGTTGCGATTTCTAAGCGACTAGAAAGATTTTAGGCGAAATGAAGAAACGCAAGAACGAAGTGTAAAACAACGAGATTCCCGACAAAGACACTCGGGAATGACAAAAAAGAAAAATCAAAGTTTATCAATGAATGTAACAACACAGAAAAAACAGCTAAGTTTGTAACAAAATGAAGAAACTCGCAAACGCGGTGTACATATCCGTAATGGGTACATAAGTTTGCGAGTTTCAATATTGTAGTCCAAAATTTGCTGTTTTTTTGTTATAAGATGTAGCTAAATTTACTTTTTTACTCCCATTCGATTGTCGCCGGTGGCTTCTGGGAAATATCATACACTACTCTGTTGGCTCCCTTAACTTCATTAATAATTCTGGAAGAAATCTTACCTAAAAGATCATAAGGAAGTTTAACCCAGTCTGCTGTCATAGCATCAACAGAATTAACAGCTCTGATAACAATTGTATATTCGTAAGTTCTTTGGTCACCCATAACACCTACCGTTTTTACGGGAAGAATTATTGCAAAGGACTGCCAAATTTTTTCGTATAGACCGGCTTTTCTTATTTCGTAATCAACAATAGCATCTGCTTCTTTAACTATTCTTAATTTTTCTTCTGTTATTTCACCTAAAGTTCTAATAGCAAGACCGGGCCCCGGAAAAGGCTGCCTGTCGATAATTTCGTTAGGAATTTTAAGTTCTCTGCCAAGTTCGCGAACTTCGTCTTTAAAAAGAGATTTTAAAGGTTCTACAAGTTTCATTTTCATTTTTTCAGGCAATCCGCCGACATTGTGATGGCTCTTTATCGTGACGGCTTTACCGATTTTGGCACTTTCAATAACATCGGGATAGATTGTTCCCTGTAATAAGAAATCTATACCCTTTAATTTCTTAGATTCTTTTTCAAAAACTTCTATAAAAGTATGCCCGATAATTTTTCTTTTTTGTTCAGGATCAGTAATACCTTTAAGTTTATTTAAAAACAATTTTTTTGCATCGACAATTATTAAGTTTTTACCAAACTTTTTACCGAAAATCTTTCTTACGCGTTCGGTTTCGCCGAGCTTCTGTAAACCGTGATCAACATATACACTGAACAACTGTTTACCGATAGCTTTATGCATCATAATTGCAGCAACGGAAGAATCCACCCCGCCAGACAATGCACACAGCACTTTACTTTTTCCGACTTGTTTTTTGATTCTTGAAATTTCATCTTTAATATAGTTTTTCATCGTCCAATCTTTTTTAACTTTACAGACTCTGAAAAGGAAATTATCTAAAATTTGTTTACCGAAAGGAGAATGGTGAACTTCCGGATGGAACTGAACACCGTAAATTGTTCCGTCATTATTAACTATTGCAGCGTTAGGACAATTTTTGGAACTTGCAACTATTTTAAAATTTTTAGGAAGTTTTGTTAATTTGTCGCCGTGGCTCATCCAAACCGGCATTTTATTTTTAAGGCCTGCAAAAAGAAGAGATTTTGATTTTATTACTATATCTGCAAGTCCGTATTCTCTTTGTTTAGAATGCTGTACTTTGCCGCCCAAATGATGAGCTATTAACTGCATACCGTAACAAATACCGAGTACGGGGACATTCATATTCCATACTTTTTCGTCGGGATGAGGAGCGTCTTTTGCGTATACACTGTTAGGACCTCCGGAAAGGATAATTGCTTCCACGGTATCGATATTTTCTATTTCATCAAGTTTTTTATTCCCGGGAAATATTTCACAATATACATGAGATTCCCTTATTTTTCTTGCAATTACTTGAGTATACTGTGAACCAAAATCAAGAATTAAAATCATAACAAACTCCTTTTTATCTATAGCGACGCAGTCTTGGAAATCGCTTCGCGATTTATTGTATTTTTATATTTAGATTTTTGCTTCGCAAAAATTTATAGCAATTTCTAATTTCTAATTGCTAATTTTTTTATTTCTAAAGCTTTATTTGTCTTCTCCCAAGGAAATTCACTTCTGCCAAAATGGCCATAAGCAGCAGTTTTTGTAAATATCGGTTTTCTTAAACCTAAATAGTCAATTATTCCTTTAGGTGTTAACGGGAAAATTTTTCTAACTATAGGTTCCAAAACATTGCCGGGAACTTTTCCTGAATGGTGTGTATCAACCATAACAGAAACAGGTTCTGCAACACCTATAGCATAAGCAAGCTGAACAGTACATTTTTCAGCAATACCGCTTGCGACGATATTTTTAGCAATGTGACGCGCCATATAGCAGGCACTTCTGTCAACTTTCGTAGAATCTTTTCCCGAGAAAGCTCCGCCGCCATGTGCAGCGAAACCGCCGTATGTATCGACGATAATTTTTCTTCCCGTTAATCCTGTATCTGCCTGAGGACCGCCGATTAAAAACATTCCCGTCGGATTAATATAAATTTTTGTTTTGCTATCGATATATTTACCAACAACAGGTTTTATTATTTTATTAAAAATTTCGTCTTTTGCTTTTTTTGTAATATTCTTTTTTGATTTATCTAAAACTGCATCAGTATGCTGTGTTGATAAAACAACAGTATCTACTCTGTAAGGTTTCCAATCTCTATATTCAACCGTTACTTGAGTTTTACCGTCAGGACCTAAATATTTTAAAATATTTTTCTTTCTGACTTCAGAAAGTTTTAATGCAAGTTTATGTGCCAACATTATAGGAAGAGGCATTAACTCTTTAGTTTCTTTACATGCAAAACCTATCATTAAGCCTTGATCTCCCGCTCCGCCAGTATCTACACCTCTTGCAATATCCGGAGACTGTGTATTAACGGTATCAATTATTGCACAGTTTTTGTAATCAAAACCATATTTCGCGTCGGTATAACCAATATTTTTTAAGGCTTGCTTTATAATTTCTCTTTTGTTAATTTGTGCTTTGGTTGAAATTTCTCCGCCTAACACCAAAAGGCCGTTTGAAATAAAAGTTTCACATGCTACTCTGGCATTTTCGTCCTGTTTTAAAATTGCATCAAGAATACTGTCGGAAACTATATCACATATCTTATCGGGATGGCCTTCCGTAACCGATTCCGAAGTAAAAAACCAACCACGCAAATTTTGAGGTTTAATCATAATACTATCCTTATATTTTAATAATTTTTATTTTATATTAAACATCAAGCCGTTATATACTGAAAGTCTGCCGGGAACATTTGTACCTATTATCCCGGAATAAAGTCTGGCATTTTTACCAATTGTAATATTATTCCAAATTATGGAATCTTTTATTACGGCATCATCTTGAATCCTTACATTATCACCGATAACCGTACCGTTATCTATAACAACATTTTTACCGATAACACAATTTTTGCCGATTAAAGATTTTCCGATAAATTTAACAGACTTATCTATCTTACATTTTTCGTCTGCAAAACATTCGGTATTTTTTATTCTTTTCCCTATCATTTTCACAGAAAACTTTCCAAATAGTGCATCTTGCACACCTTTTTTGTATTCGTCAATGTTTCCGATATCTGTCCAGTAACCGTTCATCGTATAAGCATAAATGGGCTTTTTTAATTTTAAAAGTTTCGGCCACAAATCTTTACCAAAATCATAAAATCCGTCAGGAATATATTTAAAAACTTCAGGTTCAAAAATATAAATACCTGTGTTTACAGTATCTGAAAAAATGGAACCCCATGTAGGCTTTTCCACAAAATTTACAATTTTGTTAAATCTATCCGTTAATGTAATACCATAAGCAAATTTAGTTTCGATATTTTTTAAAACCATCGTTGCCAAAGATTTTTTCTTCTTATGAAAAGCAATTGCAGATGTTAAATCAATATCGGTAAGCCCGTCACCTGACATAACAATAAAAGTATCTTTATCAAAATATTTTTTGCATTTTTTCAGTCCGCCTGCTGTACCGAGAAGAGTTTCTTCATAAGAATAATTTATATCAACACCAAAATTTTTCCCGTCACCAAAATAATCGGTAATCATTTTAGGCATAGTATGCAAGTTCATAACAACTGAATTTATGTTATGTTTTTTTAAGTTATTTATTGTGTATTCTATTACAGGTTTATTAAGCAGCGGAATCATCGGCTTAGGATATTCATAAGTCAATGGCCTTAGACGCGTTCCTGCGCCGGCTGCCAATATAAATGCCTTCATAAAATTTTCTCCGAAAATTTTAGCTGAGCCGGGAAAAATTCGTTTTCCCTCAGCTGAGTCAGAAAATGCTTCACATTTTCTTAGCTGATAGCTTAGAGTCTAATGTGTCTTCCAGACAGGATAATAAGCATTTTTTGCGAAGCAAAAAACCTAAAACAATGTTGTTTTTCCGAAAACTATAAGCTATAAGCTTTAAGCTGTAAGCTAAAAAATCTTTTCAAGATTTTTTATTATATCATTTACAGATAAACAATACAAGGTTTTCTATAGCAGATTTTTCGTCAACTTTACCTGTCTTTAATGCAATATCAGTCTTTAAAATTTCTGCTAAACATCTTTTTAAATGAGCCAAACTGTATTTGTGTAAATTTTCATAATATTTATCTTGAAAGAACGAATAGACTCTTATGTAGTTAAGTGCGTCCTGAGAGCTGTAATCTTTTTCTTCCATTAAACTTTTTGCCGTTAAAAGCTTTCTGACTGCTGAAGATACCGAAGATAAAAGCGCAATAGCTTTTTCCCCTGCCTGCATCATTTTTTCAATAATAAAAAGGCTGTATTGCAAATTCTTTTCTTCTATAGCATTAGTCAACATAAAAATGTTTATTTCTTTGGTAAAACCACTTATTTTAACAAAATCTTCCGTGGTTACTTCCGCTTTATCTTTACCGAGATAAAGACAAATTTTTTCTATTTCACCGGCAATATTTTGTAAGTCAAGCCCGGTATCGTTGATAATCTGCCCGATTACATCATAATCTGCCTTTTTACCACGAATTGCAAACTCTTCCTGTATAAAAGCACGAACATCTTTTTCGTACATTTTTTTACAATCCACACAGACACACTTGTCAGACTTTTCACATAAAGAAATTAAATCTTTTCTTTTAGATGTGGAATTTTTTGTTTTTTCCGGAAAAATTATAATAAAACAAGTAGTATCTACGGGATTTTCTATTAGCCTTGTTATTTTTTTGAAATCGTCGTTTTTTAGTTTGTTCGCCTGCTTTAAAATAACAAGTCTTTTATCAGTTAAAAACGGAAGTGTTTCGACTGCATTTGCGATATCATCTCCGGAACATTCAGTAGCCTGTAAAACATCTCTATTTAAATCGTCCGATGGAACTATCTTTTCTATTCGTTTAAGATTATCTTCCAGCAAAAAAGCTTCTTCCCCTGCCAAGAAATAGACGGGAGCAAGTTTTTTTGCCGAAAGCGTTTTTTTAAACATATAGTTAGTAAGAAATTTCATTGTACCTCTATTGTATTTTGTCTGCCGCCATATTTTACAAAATTTTTAGAAAAATAGGAATTTTAGTTACAGTTTATAACTTAGTACAACTATCAGCAAAACGAATATTGCAGCATATATTCCGGCGAAAATATCGTCAAGAATTACACCGAAAGCATTTTTTATTTTCTTATCGGCATAGCTTACCGGATAAGGTTTATAAATATCAAACAATCTAAAAAAAACAAATCCTGCAAGATATAAAATTAAAAATTTGATATCCGTACTCAAAAGTATTTCATTATTAAAAACTTTATACATAGTATTAAATTTCCATGTCAGTCTGTCAGCTACAGGCAAAAAAGTTATTGCCTGTCCGATAAACTCGTCAATAACAACAAATGACGGATCGTGTTCCGTATAAGTTAAAACTTTTTTTACTGCCGGCATAGCAACTGCAAAAGCAAACAGTACCGTAATTAACAATCCGATAAAACCAAAATAATAACAGACGACAAAAATTATAGGTAAGCTGACCAAAGAACCGAATGTTCCCGGTGCCTTTGGGAAATATCCTGCACCGAATAGTGTGGCAATAACATAAGACAAATTTTTAGTCATTTTATTTTCCTTATATTTCTAAATTTTTAGTTCAGGGACAGCAGAAACTCTGTTTGTGGCGGTAAAAACTTTTATAAACAAATCTTTCATATATTGAGCTTTTTCCATATTGCCTTTAACCTTATAAACCAATGCTAAATTATAATAAACTTCCGGGTTATATTCATCTAAAACTTGCGCTTTCAGCAGACAATCTTCAGCATCATCAAACCTGCCGGTTTTTATATACAATACCGCTAAATTAACATAATGTTTAGAATGTTTGTTAATACTTATGGCCTTCATATAGCGTTCTTCTGCCAAGGCATATGCTCTTTTTTCAACAAGAATTCCTGCCACGACCGAATTAGCAATATCTGATTGTGGACAATCAATCAATGCATTAATCCAAAAAACATCTCTATTTTTAAATTTTTGGCAGTGCGTAAACGATATTAAAGAGAACAAAACAAAAAATATTGTTAAGACAACTACGGCTTTTTTAGAAAAATTTTCGTTATAGTTTTTAATTATTTCAGATAAAGATAAAAGTATTCCCGCGAGAGATAAATAAATTCTGTGATCGTAAAACTGATTATATGGAAGAATAAATGTAGGTACAAGAAACAACAAAAACCACAGAAAACCGAAAAGAATTATTTTAAAGTTATATTTGTATTCTCTGAATTTCAAAAACAACAATACAAAAATCAAAAAAACAAGTGCACATAGAATATAATCTGCACTGACTACTGTAGAAAAAACAGTTAATTTTATCGGGAACAAAATATTAGCAATATATTTCGTGACGGCAGGAAAAGATGTAATAAAACTGTCGACAAAAATATATGGATGAACCGTCTGAGTTTGATAACTGAGGACGAAAGAACGGTAAAACAAATATCCTGCGGATATTATAATGTATAATAAAACGACAGCTGAGAAACGGCGGAAACGGATAAAGAAAAGGAATATTATATAGAATAATGGAGCGAGGATTGCGGTTTCTTTAGTGAAAAGAGCTAAGATGAAAAATAATATATGAGCTGAGAAGCTGAGAAGTTTAGGGCTGAGGGCTGAGGGCTGAGAGTTTAAGGTATCAAGATATTTTATTAAGAAATAAAATGACAAAATTATAAATAATGTTAACAAAGTATCATTTCTACCGGGTATCCACGAAACCGCCTGTACCAATACCGGATGGACGGCAAAAAGCAAACATAAAACAAATGTTTTTTTCTTATCATATCTCAAAGCCAAAGTTAAGTATAGAAAAAAGACGCAAAGTAAATGTAACAGAATATTTGTTAAATGATAACCAAAAGGATTTGTACCGTACAGATATTTTTCAAAAAGAAAAGACAAATTTAATACAGGTCTGCAGAACTTATCACTTTCAAGACCAAACACTGTATCGGTTAAAATATTTTTTATATTTGAAAAAGACAAATAATCTTGTTTATCTACTATCAAGACATCGTCATCATAAAATGTCCAGTCAAAAAACAGACTGTTACTATATAAACCGAATATAACAACAGAAAAGATTATAAAAGCAAATAAATTAAAATGATTTTTTATAAAAGATTTCATTTAAAATTATCTCCGATAATTTTTAGCTGATAGCTTACAGTTTATAGCTTATAGTTTAATGTATTTTTATACTATAGATTCCCGACAGAGACTTTCGGGAATAACAAACTTATTGCTAATTTCTAATCGCTAATTAAATTCCCTTCCAGTTCGGCAAAAGCAACTTTTAATTTCTCTGCAAATTCTGTAAGCTCATTTGCTTTGTCTATATCGCCTTTTTTATAATAAATTAAAGCTAAGTTTTCGTAATGAACAATATTATAGGGTTCTATATCAATAGCTTTCTTCATATATTCTTCGGCTTTATCATACATACTAACATCGGCAAGAAGCATTGCAAACTTTGCATTTATATATGGCGAATTTGGCGTATCTTTCAGTTCGCCAATAAATGCCGTCCACCTGTTCTGATATCTATCCATTTTAAAAAATGTATTCTGCCCATATGCGAGCAACAAACAAATTAAAAAAACTGCTATTATGCCGTTGGATCTTATTTTATATTTTTGCAAACAATTTAGCAACAGATAGTAAACAAAAATCATCGGAAGAAATATTCTGTTTTGCGCATAGCTGTGCATATGGTTGCCCATAACCATAGTAGGAACAAGCAGCAAAACAAATGAAAAAAATGAAAAGAAAATGAGTTTTATATTTTTATATTTTGTTTTTATAAATATTACTATAAATATAATTAAAGTTAAAACAAAAAATGATACATCTTGAGCAAAAGTTAATTTATCTGTTATAGGAAACAATGTATTATAAAAATATTTTATTATAACTACGAAGTTATTTACAATGGAATAAATATAAAAGGATAATACATCAGGCTGAGGCGTATCAGCAAGAGCGATAGAACGCAAAAACATATAACCAAAGACTATTGCAATGTACAATGTAACAACAGCTGAGAAGCTGAGAGCTGAGGGCTGAGAAACGGCAACACTGGATTGCGACGGGCCAAAGCCCCAGCAATGACAAGAAAGGATAAAAAATATAACAAATATTATTGGTAAAACTAAAGCAACTTCTTTTGTAAATAACGCTAAAGCAAAAAACAACAAATGAAGAGAAAAAAATAACGGACTAAGATGTATTTTATTTAACATAGATTCCCGATTACGAACTTCGGGAATGACAGATGATGATGGATGATTGGAGGATTGGAAGATTGGAAGATTGGAAGAACCAAGGTGTTTTATAAGAAAATAAAAAGATAAGATTGAGAATAGTGTCAACAAACTGTCGCTTCTATCAACCGGACGGCAGACTATTGCACACAACAGCGGATTTACAGCAATAACTAAACTAAAAAACAGCGACCAAACTTTATCATTTTTATAAGAAAATAAAAGATATATAGAAAATACTGCAAATAAAAATATTAAAATATTTGTAATATGATAACTTATAGGATTAAGACCGGAAAGAGTTCTGTCTATTGCAAAGCTGATATTTAGCAAAGGTCTGTAGCCGGTATCTCCCGGTACACCAAAGAAGGTATCCGTAAAAATTGTTCCGATATTTGAAAGTTTTAAATAATCTTGTTTTTCAAGAATAAGAACATCGTCGTCAAGAAACTGCCACTCATAAGTTATACTTTTGCCATATAACCCGAATATAACAATAAACAAAATAATGAAAACTGAAAAATTAAAATGATTTAAAAAAATTTTTTTCATAATAATATAGAATGTATTCTATAATATTATAAAAAAAAATGCTAATAAAAAATGGTATTTATTTTTTTGATAATTTGAGTTGTTTTTCAAGAAAAGCTATTTTTTCTTTAAGTAGTTTTATTTCTTGATCTTTAATTGCTAATTTTTCTTTATCAATATCACTATTTTTTTGAGTTTCCGAACTAACTAAATAACTTATAGGAACATCTAAAGCTTTAGCAATTTTTTCTAAATTATTAATCTTAATTTCATATTTACCTGCAAGAATTCTGCTTAAAGATGGCTGAGTAAGGCCTGCTTTTTTTGCTAATTCAGTTTGTGTTAAACCTTTCTCCTTTAAGAGCTTCAATACTTTAAAAAATAAATTGTTATCTTTGCACATATAGAATCCTTCATATTATCATAAAGTCTTGACTTTTTATGTTTTATATAGTATTATTATACT
>JAFPUA010000332.1 GCA_017413305.1 Candidatus Ruminimicrobiellum caprinum | reverse complement strand
AGTTGACTAAAATTTCGTCGGTAGATTTTTCGGATATCAAGGGGCAGTTTTTTGCAAAAAGAGCGGCCGAAGTAGCCTGTGCCGGCGGGCACAATATGATAATGGTCGGTCCTCCGGGATCGGGCAAAACTATGATTGCGAAAAGAATTCCTACTATTTTGCCGTCGATGAATATTGATGAAGCAATAGAAACGACAAAAATCTGGTCTGTATCAGGCTTAATAAAAGCAGGAGAAAGTTTAATTACCGAAAGACCTTTTAGAAGCCCGCACCATACAACATCTTCCGTGGCTCTTATCGGAGGCGGATCTCACCCAAAACCGGGAGAAGTAAGTTTGGCACATAACGGAGTTTTGTTTTTAGATGAGCTTCCGGAATTTAAAAGAGATGTTTTGGAAGTCTTAAGACAACCTTTGGAAGATAAAGTCGTTACTGTTTCAAGAGCAAAAAGTACATTGTCTTTTCCGGCATCTTTTATGCTTATAGCCTCGATGAACCCGTGCCAATGCGGCAACTATGGCAGCGCGAAAGAGTGTACATGTTCTCCGTATCAGATAAAAAAATACAGATCTAAAATTTCAGGTCCATTAATGGACAGAATAGATATACAGGTTGAAGTTCCCGCACTGAAAATAGAAGAAATAACAATGAACAAAAATATTGTTTCGGAAAATTCCGCAACAATAAAAGAGCGTGTTATTAAAGCAAGAAATATTCAGTATGAACGCTTTAAAGGAAAAAATATTTATTGCAATGCACAGATGGGACCGCGTGAAATAAAAAAATATTGTATCCTTGATGAAAAGGCATCTGCCATGCTTAAAAATGCCATTGAAAAACTGGGTTTTTCTGCAAGAGCATATGACAGAATATTAAAAGTGGCAAGAACTATTGCGGACTTGGCGGCAAGCCAAATAATATCTTCTGCACATGTTGCAGAAGCAATAAAATATAGAAATCTTGATAAATGATGAGATTATAAATGTCTTGGAGCAACGAAAACAGAAACGAATATATTTTTTTTACAGAAAAACTTAAAAATATCTTTCTGCTTTTGTTGTTGATTTTTTTTGTTTTATCCGTAAAACTTTTTTATCTTCAGATAATCAGAGGAAATTACTATAGAAATATTTCCGAGCATCAAAGACTAAACACTACTCACGAAAGAGCTTTTCGAGGATTAATTTACGACAAAAATGATAAACTTCTTGTAGGCAACATTACAAACTATGTCGCATTGTTTTTTCCTTTTGAACAACAGTATATGCCGTCGGAAGAAAGTATAGAAAAATTAAGTGAAATTCTGCAAAAAGATATCAAAAAAACTATCGAGACTGGCTGGCGTTACGGAAGAGTAGTAAAACTTGCAGAAAATTTAACTGTTAACGAAGCTTTTAAAATACAAGAAAACAAACTTTTTCTACCGGGAATAACCGTAGTAAAAGAACCTAAAAGGTTTTGTTATGATTCTATAGAAAATGCCCATGTGATAGGGTATGTAAATGAATTGCGTGCCGAAGAACTGGAAAATATGGAAAACAGCGACTTAAAAATCGGAGACATTATAGGCAGATGCGGAATAGAACAGGCATACGATAAATATTTGAGAGGCAAAGACGGCGGTTTATCTTTTGAAGTAACTGCGAAAGGACGCCATAACAAAACATTTAATTATGATGCACCTGTAATAGGTAACAGTGTTTTTCTTACCATAGACACGGATTTACAAAAAGTGGCTTATAAAGCTCTTTCGGAATCTTCTTCCGGTAAAGGAGCTGCAATTGTGATGGATGTTCATTCCGGTGCAATAAGAGCTTTCGTTTCTTGTCCCAGCTATGATGTAAATAAAATTTCTTATATTAAAGAATATAGAAGATATTTGCGTGACAAAAAACTTCCGTTTTTTAACAGATGTATTCAGGCACTTTATCCTCCGGGATCTATTTTTAAAATTATTACTTTTGTTGCAGCCATGGAAGAGCTGAAATATAATCCGCATGTCATAGAAAATTGTACAGGAACATTTGAACTGGGAGACAGATTTTATTCTTGTTCGTCCAGAAGAGGGCATGGACAAGTTGATCTTATATCGGCGATGGCATATTCCTGCAATGTATATTTTTATAAACTGGGTTTAAATTTAGGTGTAAGAATTATAGACGAATATGCTAAGATCTTTAATTTAGGTAAAAAAACCGGAATAGATATCTCCTCGGAAAAAAGCGGTTTTGTTCCTACTCCCGATTGGAAAAAAGCTAAAACAAAAATGTCATGGTTAAAAGGAGATACGGTAATTTTGTCCATAGGACAGGGAGCATTGTGGGTAACACCTTTACAAATGGCAAGCTTGATTTCTACAGTAGCTACCGACGGTATATCGTACAAACCGTATTTAGTTGAAAAAGTAAAAGATTCCGCTACAAATAAAGTAATATATTTGCACGAACCTGTACAAAATGAAAGGATAGAATTATCAAAACATACATGGCGACAATTACACAAATCTCTTGAAGCTGCAGTAGAGTATGGAACGGCAAAAAGAACAAAATTTAACGATTTAAAAGTTGCAGCAAAGACAGGTACCGCTGAAAATCCTCAAGGAGAAGACCATGCTTGGGCAGTTGCGTATGCTCCTGCAGATAATCCTCAGATAGCTGTGGCGGTTATTGTAGAAAACGGAGGTTTCGGCGGCAGTGTTTCTGTTCCTGTAATAAGAGAAATTCTAAAACAATATTTTCGTATTACGGAAGAGCTGCCGGAAGAAGAAATAAAAGATGAGCATGCTAAAGAAAAAACAAAAAAAGATGACAAGAAAGTAAAAAAAGAGAAAAAAAGAATTTAAAAAATGTTAAACATTAAATCTATTTTTACCAGAATTGCAGAAAATATCGATATCACTTTTTGGATATCTTTATTATATCTTTTGTTTATAGGATTTTCTGCTATATATTCTGCAAGCTTTAATAATGCAAACTTAACCAAGTTTGTTTCCACGCAAGGTGTTGCATTAGGTATCGGCATTATAGGAATGGTCTTCTTTGCAGGTTTCAATTATCAACACTATAAACATTTCTATAAAATTATTTATATTTCTTCTTGTTTATTGTTGGTATCGGTTTTGATTTTCGGTATGGAAATTAAAGGAACAAAAGGTTGGTTTAAGTTTCCGTTTTTTTCTTTTCAGCCTGTAGAAGTGACTAAAATAATGCTGATACTTGTTCTTGCTGCATACATAGACCTTAACTGGCGATATATCAGAAAATTATCTGTGTTTATAAAAACGCTTCTTATTACATGTGGACATTTTGTACTTATTATGCTCCAACCTGACTTTTCTTCGACATTATCTTATTTCCCTGTTACACTCGTATTGCTTTATATAGCCGGTGCAAAACTTACACATATTTTTTCCGTTATTTTATATGGCGGCTTAGCTGTAATGATACCGCTTCTTACTACATTTTTTAAACTTCAACCTGACTTACTTGAAACAAACAAAATATTAAATTTTTTTGTAAACGCTACATCACAATGGCAAAACGCTGCAATAATTTTTGGTTCAATAATCTTGTTAATAGTTTTAATTAAATGGTTTTTAAATAAGCTTAAAATTCCTATAGGTTGGACTTATCCTATATTGTTTTTATGCATAATTATCGCAGGTTCATTTTCGTCGATAGTAGTTAATAAATCATTAAAAGAATATCAGAGAAAAAGACTAATTGTTTTCTTAAAACCGGAAATTGATGCTCGTGCTTCAGGCTACAATATTATTCAATCAAAAATTGCTCTTGGGTCAGGTGAGTTTTCTGGAAAAGGCTTTTTGAAAGGTACACAGACTCAATTAGGATTTCTGCCGGAACAAAGAACAGATTTTATATTTTCTGTTATAGGGGAAGAGGGCGGATATCTGTTTGCTCAGTTAACGATACTTTTTTACTTCCTTTTTGTTTGGCGAGCGCTTGTTGTAGCACGACAGGCACGAGACAGGTTCGGTTCGCTTATTGCCACAGGCATTGCAACAATGTTTGCCTTTTACGGAATAATTAATATGGGAATGGTTATGGGACTTATGCCCGTAACAGGGTTACCGTTATTGCTTGTTTCGTATGGCGGCTCCAGTATGGTGTCGTCGATGTTTGCTGTTGGAATTTTAATTTCAATACATATAAGAAGATTTTATTAATGAAAAATTTTTTATAAAACGAGGTTACAAAATTATGGAACTTGTATTTAATTATATTTTTTCTGTAGGAATAATCTTTTCTCATGTAATAGGTTATATAATTTCAGCGTTAGCTTTTCTTCTTATATATAAACATTGGAATTATATAAAGAAAGAAAAAATAGTTTTATTTATTACGGCATTTCTTATTTATGGCTTTTTATGGATACCTTTTTGCGATTATCAGAAAGAGGCTGCTGAAGAAATGTTTACATATTTGACCAGCTGGTTGTTCCCTTTTGTTTTGGGATATTTTATCGTTGATAATATCAAAAAAGAACAACTTGTAAAAATTTATATTTCTGTTTTTGTTGTAGTATTATTCGTTTCCGTTTTGTCTTATTTTGGTTTATTTTATGAAAGATTTATAGATATGCCTTTAGCTATTAAAGAGCAACATTTGCAGGGAAATTTATGGCATATATCTTGCGGCGCAATGTGTGTTTTGCTTTCTTGTTTTACTTTGATTCCGTTAATGTTTAAAGAAAATCTTATTTTTAAACAAAAAGTTATTTTATTTTTAATGACTATATTTTTTATGATATGCCTGTATTTAACCGGGTCCAGAGGATACTATATAGCAGGTTTTATTACATATCTTTTTATGTTTGCCTTTTATATTTTTAAGACGAAAAAATTTAAAATACCTTTAATTATTTTTATTTTATGTGCAGTCATAATTGCAGTACTTTTCTCAAACAATAAATTTATGCGTGATAGAATTGAAAATACCAGTATAACAAAAGAGTGGAGCCTAACAAATCGTCTGGAAGCGTACGAGGTTGCCGTTGCGATTTTTAAAGATAATTTTGTTTTAGGTGTGGGACCAAGACAGGCCGTAAGACAAATAAGATATTATGAACAACTTAACATAGAAAAGAAAGATTCTAAAGACGGCAGACATATGCACTCTATGTATTTTAATCTTGTTGCGGATTTTGGAACCATCGGCTTTGTTTTGTTTTGTGTGATAATTTTTCTTATATTTAAAAGACTTTATATTTCCTATAAAAAAGAAGGTTCTATTTTGGCATTATGTCTGCTGTTTGCATGGATATCTTTGCTGATTGGAGACTGTTTTGATACCGTATTACGCGGTCCTCGTGTTGCAATGGACTACTTTTGGCTCACCGGCCTTTTTATAAATAAAGATAAAATTTAATACTTTATTTTATTATTTCATACAATATAGTTATTTATACATATCTTGCAAAGTTATCAGTTTTATATTT
>JAFPUA010000331.1 GCA_017413305.1 Candidatus Ruminimicrobiellum caprinum | reverse complement strand
TCTCGTCGTAATCACTGCGTGATTACTCGCTCGAGATGACACTGCTTTGCAGTATCATTTTTTGAATTCTACGAAAGGAGAACTTTTTGCCAAAACAAAAGCGACTGTGTAGATGGTTGCCACCAGATCTTACACAGCCGCTGCCTTTCACCCGCAAAGGGGTGAAAGATAAAACCATAAGAACAAATCAACATAGCTTCTGGTTTATTCTTAAAATTTTCAGACGACTGTTTTTGGAGTGGCAACCCTTTGTTTCAGCAAAGAGTATCCTTTCGGATATCCAAAAACATTCAATATTTAGTTATCTTATTTACTTCTTAACTTCTTTTTTATTATAATCTAAAAACTTTTTGTTGTCAACAAGAAAAAATCGCAAGACGATTTTTTCTTATAAATTACTTAAAGTGTCTTTTAACGCTTTAAGCTTGCTTTCTGTGTCGGCAAGTTTTTGCCTTATTCTTGCAACTTCTGCTTCCGGAGCTTTTGCAACAAAATTTGGGTTGGAAAGCTTTTTATTATATTTTTCCTGTTCTGCCAAAACATTGCCTATTTCTTTATTTATTCTTGCTTTTTCTTTTTCTAAGTCGATAAGACCTTCAAGTGGAATAAATATTTCAAACCCGGTAGCAACAGCTAACGCTGAATTTTTTTCTCTCTTAATATCTTTGCCGAAAGATAAGTCTTTTATTTTTGCTAAAGATTTAATATATTCCGAATCATTTTCTAAAACAGATATTTTCTTATCATCTAAAACATTTATCTTTGCAGTAATAAACGCTGCAGGAGAAATATTCATTTCACTTCTGACATTTCTTATTTTAGAAACGATTTCCTGAACTACTGCCATCTGAGAAGCTTCATCCGCAAAGACAAATTTCTCATCATAAACAGGAAAATCTGAATTTACAATACTATCAGTGGTATTATTAAATATTCCCCAAAGCTCATCACAAATAAACGGCATAATAGGAGCAAGCATTTTTATTGTTCCTTTTAACACATAAATAAGAACCGACAATACTTGTTTTTTCTCTTCAATATTTTCGGAGTTCATTCTGATTTTGGAAAGTTCAATATACCAGTCACAAAATTTCGTCCAGATAAAATCGTAAAGAGTTCTTGAAGCAACATCTATATCATAAACTTCAAACGCTCTTGTAACGGCTTTTATCGTTTGGTTATATTCGTTAAGTATCCATTTATCTGAAAGCTCTTTTACTATCGGCTCTTCGGAAATTTCAAGTTCGCCTTTATTCATAAGAATAAATCTTGACGCGTTCCAAATCTTGTTTGCAAAATTTCTTGCAGCAAGGAACGAATCATTTGATATCTGCATATCTCTTCCAGGAGCTGCAGACTGTGCCAAAGCAAACCTCAAAGCGTCCGTTCCAAACTGATCCATAATTTCTAAAGGATTAATAACATTACCTTTTGATTTAGACATTTTTAAACCGTGTTTATCTCTTACTATACCATGAATAAATACATCCGAAAAAGGTATATCGTTTAAAAATTCTAAACCCATCTGAACCATTCTTGCGACCCATAAATAAAGAATTTCATGGCCCGTTACAAGAACGCCCGTCGGATAATAATATTTCAGCTCTTCGTTGTTATCGGGATTTTCGCCCCAGTTAAACACGCTGAACGGCCACATAGCAGACGAAAACCAAGTGTCCAAAACATCGTTATCCTGAACTAGATGAGTATTACCGCAATGAGGACATTTTTTAGGTGTTTCTTGTTCAACTATCGGCGGACAACTTGTCTGTTTACCTTGTTCATCTACGCAGTAGTAAACGGGAATTCTGTGCCCCCACCAAATTTGACGACTGATACACCAATCTCTTAAATTGTCCAGCCATAAAGTATAAGGTTTCTTCCAAGATGCAGGATAAAATTTTACTTTTTCGTCCTTTGCAGCCTGAGAAGCTCTTTTAGACATTTCTTCAACTTTTAAAAACCACTGTTCCGACATTATAGGTTCAATAGTAGTTCCGCATCTGTAACATTTGCCGACTGAATGGCTGTAATCTTCGGTTTTTATAAGGTATCCCTGTTCTTGCAAATCCGCAACTATCTGTTCCCTTGCATCTTTTGCAGACATACCTTTATACTTTTCCATTAAGCCTGTCATATTACCGTTGGCGTCTATAACTTCAAGTATTTCAAGGTTGTGTCTTCTTGCTATTTCATAGTCAACAGCATCGTGTGCAGGGGTAACTTTTACGGCACCTGTACCAAACTGCATATCAACGATATAATCTGCAACTACTTTTATTTCTCTGCCGACAAGCGGAAGAATTATTGTTTTACCTACTATATTTTTGTATCTTTCATCGTTAGGGTTAACTGCAACGGCAGTATCACCTATCATTGTTTCCGGTCTTGTAGTTGCAACAGTTAAAAATTCGTTAGAATCTTTTATAGGATACTTGATATACCACAAATTGCCTTTTTCAGGATGATATTCTACCTCGATATCGGATAAAGCCGTATTGCATCTCGGACACCAGTTAACAAGCCTTTTTCCTCTATAAATCAAACCTTTATCATAAAATTGTTTAAAAGCTCTTTTAACTGCTTTTGAACAAGCTTCGTCCATAGTAAACCTTGTTCTATCCCAGTCAAGGCCGCAACCAAGTTTTTTAAGTTGGTCTAAAATGGTGTCGCCCGTTTCCTGACGCCACTGCCACATCTTTTCAATAAATTTTTCTCTTCCGAGATCATATTTTGTTTTACCTTCTTTTTTAAGAAGTTTTTCTACAACATTTTGCGTTGCTATTCCACCGTGATCTGTTCCGGGAACCCACAAAGTATTATAGCCTTGCATTTTTTTAAATCTGATAATTGCGTCTTGTAAAGAGTCATTTAATGCATGTCCCATATGCAGCGAACCTGTAACATTCGGTGGTGGTATAACTATTGTGAACGATTTTTTTGTTTTATCAATTTTTGAAGAAAATGTTTTGTTGTTTATCCAGTAGTTTACCCATTTTTCTTCAACTTTTTTTGCATCATAAATCTTATCCATTTCCATATTAAAACCTCTTTTCGTCATTAATTGCTCATTGCTAATTACTAATTGCTAATTTTTTGTCTTTCCATGCAAAGATAAGTTACAACATCTTTATCTTTTTGTTTTATCAAATCCACAAGATACCTATAGATACTCACTCGCTCGCCTTCTTCATATCTCAGTTTCCCGTCGTGCGACAACAAAAATTCTTCATCCATAATTTTGTTATCTGGAAAACGCACTTCAATAACTTTTTTCAAACTTGCTGCCATTCTTAATGAACCTATACTAATCCACTTTATATATTTTGCGTCTATAAAATCAAATATCATATCAATTGTTTCTTTATATCCTTCATGCCACCCGTCATAAAGTATCACAGGATCAAAATGAAAACCTACGCTGTAACCGGCTTTTATACATTTCTGTGCAGCTTTCAATCTGTCTTCCAGTCGCGGTGTGCAATGCTCATTTTCTTCTATCATTTGTTTGGCATTTACTGACCAAGATACGACTATATTTTCGCTTCCGCCAATTTTTAATAAGTTGTCAATATTCACACTTTTTGTCTTAAACTCAAAAGACATGTCTTTATTTTTCTTAAAGAACTTTACTATATCGTCGGAAAAATGCGTAACATCGTCAAAAATCAAAGAATCCGTAAATTCTCCGCTGCCAACCCTCGGCAGAAAAAACATTTTGTTATCGACAGGTTTTATTTTGTCCCTTGTTAAAAATTCCGACAAGTTGCAAGGAAGAATAATTCCTGCGACATTTTGGTACCCTTGCAAAAAACAGTAACTACATTCATACAAACAGCCAAAACCTATATTCAGTATAGAATAGTTGCAGCAGTTTACACCTTTAGTACAGGGACACCTTTTAAAAAAATCATATTTCTCGTTAACAAGAAATAAATTCTCATATCTTTTGTTATACTTTTCGGTAGAAAATTTATGTTCCTTTAAAAATTTCTTTAAACTTTCTATTTCGCAAAAATTTGCCTTTGGGAACAGATTTTTTATCCTGTTATATAATGCAGAATTTATAACATCTGCCGTATAATAAATATTTTTAGGGTTAAACTTTTTCGTTGATAAATCTGCTTTATCATTTTCACCGATATCAAAATCCGGAAGATAAAAATTTTCTTTTTTTGTCTTATGATAAGTTTTCGGATAACGTTGTTTTAAAAGAACTTCTTTAATTTTCTCATAATCTTTATCAATTATTCCGTCTATAACTTTCTGATATTCTATACTGTCTTTTTTTGATATTTCAAATATCAATCTTGTCAGTTCGCGAATTTTATTTATACCGAACTTCGGAAACTTCTGCTGCAACTTTTTACTAATTAAAAAAATCTTCTCTTTCATTTTATTTATAAAAGAAGTAATTTTCTTTTTTGAAGAGCCTTAGGCACTGCTTATGAGTGCAATATTTTTCAGGCAAGAATCAGTTGAGTAGAGATTCTTAGGGCGACAATGTTCGTGGCTCTTTCCGTCTTCCTATAGTTGTTAGGAAAGAGCAGTTGGAGCCCGGCCTGGGAAATATAAACGAATAGTGCCAGCTCGAAAAAAAGTAAAATTACTTCAAAGAACATTA
>JAFPUA010000330.1 GCA_017413305.1 Candidatus Ruminimicrobiellum caprinum | reverse complement strand
GTTAATATAATAATACTAAAAAATAACGACGGACAAAATGAAAACAATAAAACTGAAAAAGTAAAACAAGCTAAAGAAACAAAACCTAAAATACAGAAACAAGAAAAAAATACAGAAAAAAAAGATTCCGTTAAAAAAGAAAATAAAACTGAAGATATAGTTGAAGTTGTAGAAATTCTGGAGGACTAAATATGATTCCTTTAGCCAAACCTATTTTAGGAAAAAGAGAAAAACAATTAATCAATGAAGTAATAGATTCCGGCATAATAGCAAGCGGAAAATATGTTGAAAAGTTTGAGCAAATGTTTGCTAAAGTTTCAAAAGCAAAATTCTCTGTAGTTTGTTCCAACGGAACAACGGCATTAAATACTGCGCTTCTTGCGTGCGGAATTAAGCCTGGAGATAAGGTTATCACAACGCCTTTTACTTTTATAGCTACATCGAACTCTATTCTTTACTGCGGTGCAAAGCCGATATTTGCGGATATTGATCCTAAAACCTATGATATAGACCCTAAATCCGTCGAGAAAATACTTAAAAAGGAAAAAAATGTTAAGGCTGTAATTTGTGTTCATTTGTACGGATTACCTTGCGATATGGGCGAATTGTTAAAGCTTAAGAAAAAGTATAAATTTGTTTTGATTGAAGATGCTTGTCAGGCACATTTAGCAAAATATAAAAACAAAACTGTTGGTACCATAGGCGATGCAGGATGTTTTTCTTTCTACGCTACAAAAAATATGACTACCGGTGAGGGCGGAGCAGTTTTAACAAATAATTCCAAAATAAATGATCTCTCTCGTAAAATTATAAATCACGGAAGAATGGCTCATTATGGTCATGATATGTTGGGCTACAATTTCAGATTAACAAACGTTTGCGCCGCTATCGGTATTGCACAATGTGAACAGATAGAAAAGTGGACTAAACAGAGAATTGCCAATGCTAAAAAATTGTCCGAAGGATTAAAAGATGTTTCATTTATTGAAACACCTTTTGTTCCGAAAGGTTATACTCATGTTTATCATCAATATACCGTTAGAGTTAAAGACGGTTTGAGAGATAAACTTATGAAATATTTAAAAGATAACGGTATCGGTTGCGGAATACATTATCCTGAGGTTCTTCACAGACAGCCGTTGTATAAAAATTTAGGTTATAAAAATAATCTTTGCCCTGTTGCAGAACAGGCTGCAAAAGAAGTTTTGTCGCTGCCGGTTCATCCATCGTTAACGGCAAAAGATATAAATACTATCATAAAAACAATAAAAGGTTTTAAAAAATGAGCAAAATAAAAATAGCGGTTATAGGTGTAGGGTCTTTAGGTCAACATCATGCAAGAATTTTGTCAACACACGAAAATGCCGAACTTATCGGCGTTGTAGATGCAGATGTTAAAAGAGGGGAAACTATTGCAAAAAAATGTAATACCGTAAATTTTACCGATGTAAAAGAGGTTATCGGCAAAATTCAAGCTGCAGTAATTTCCGTTCCTACTCCGTACCATTATGACATAGCTAAACAGCTTTTAGAAGCAGGTATTCATTGCTTGGTAGAAAAACCTTTTACTGAAACAGTTGAACAGTCTACGGAACTTATTAGAATTGCAAGAGATAAAAATCTTGTTTTACAGGTTGGACATGTTGAGAGATTTAATCCTGCGATTATCGCAGCATATCCTTATGTAAAAGAGCCTAAATTTATAGAAGTCAGCCGTCTTGGTCCTTACGACCCCAGAACAAGCCATATCGGTGTTGTTCTTGACTTGATGATACATGATTTGGATATGCTTTTAAATTTTGTTAAAAGTAAAGTTGTAAGTTTTGAAGCATACGGTGCAAAAATTCTTTCCGAACATGAAGATATTGCAAAGGTCAGAATAAAATTTGCTAACGGCTGTGTAGCAGATGTTTCTACAAGCAGAGTTACAATTGATAAATATAGAAAAATAAGAATATTTCAGAAAGACAGTTATGTTTCCGTCGATTATGCCGGAAAAAGTTTGAAAATATATCAGAAAAAACCAAATGTTTCCGTAGTAAAAAGTCTG
>JAFPUA010000329.1 GCA_017413305.1 Candidatus Ruminimicrobiellum caprinum | reverse complement strand
CAGAAAAACAACCTATCAAAAGTCGCAATAAATCATTTGCGACTTTTGACCAGACCTTAAGATTTGTGGCAAGAATGAAGAAACGCAACCACGCGGTGTATGTAGTGTAATACATAAGTGGTTGCGTTTCGATATTGTTGCCCAAATATTAAGGTCGTTATAAAGACTATCTTTTTGAGAACTGGAATCTTTTTCTAGCTTTCGGTCTTCCAGGTTTCTTTCTTTCAACCATTCTAGGATCTCTGGTTAAAAGACCTTCTTTCCTTAAAGTATCTTTTAAAGATTCATCTAAAGCTAAAATTGCTCTAGCAACACTATGGCTTACTGCACCTGCCTGACCTGCAATTCCGCCACCATTAACATTAACATAAACATCATATTTTTTTGCATTTGCCCAAACTTCAAAAGGTTTCATAGCTGTTTTTTTAAGTCTTGGCAAACCTGCAAAATATTCGTCAACATTTTTATCATTAATAAGAATTTTACCTGTTCCTTCAGACATTCTTACTCTTGCAACTGCATTTTTTCTTCTTCCTACACTTAAATAACCTGTATTCATATTTTTTATTTCTCCCGATTAAACTTTTATTTAGAAACTACAGCTTGTGCACCATGTGTATGTTCTGCACCTTTGAAAAGTTTCAATCTTTTCATCTGTTTATCTGCCAACTTATTCTGAGGCAACATTCCTTTTACTGCAATTCTAACAGCTTTTTCAGGATTTTCAGCCATTAATTTTGAATAAGGAGTCAACTTTCCGCCTCCAGGATAACCTGAGAACGAAAATGCAGTTTTCTGTTCAAGTTTCTTTCCCGTAAGAACGATTTTAGAAACATTTGTTAAAACAACAAAATCTCCGCAATCTACATGAGATGTATAAATTGCTTTTCTTTTTCCTCTTAAAAGAGCTGCTACTCTTACTGCAAGTCTTCCCAAGACTTGACCTTCAGCGTCGATAAAATGCCACTTTCTTACTATTTCTCCCTCTTTAGGAAGATAAGTCTTACCGTTTTTCATTTGATGAAACCTACCTATTGTTTAGTATATTAAAGTCTGTATTTTACATAATTTTGGGCTCGTAGTCAACAAAAAGTCCACTCTTTTTTTGACAACTTCAAAATTATATAAAAATACAAAATTTATAATTTATAATGTATAATTTACAATTAATGTAAAATTTTGCTCTGCAAAATTTTTTAATTATCAAAAATGCTTTGCATTTTTACCGACAATTACAAATTCTAAATTGTAAATTATAAATTGAATAATGTTTAGTTTCTAAGCGTTATTCCCAAATCTCTGTTCAATTTTTCCAAAAGTTTGGAAACATCTGTATTTACTTCATTATCATTTAATGTTTTATCGTTATGTCTGTATGAAAGTCTGAACGAATAACTGATTTTTCCTTCGCCGAGTTTATCACTTTCATAAACCGAGAACAAAGACCAGTCTTTTAATATTCCACCGTCTTTCATTATATTTCTAATAATTTTTTCTATCTTTTCAAACTTAACGGACTTATCTGCAACAACTGAAATATCTCTTTTTACCGAAGGGAACTTTGCAATATGTTCATAAGAATTAACTTTATTCTTATAAACTTTTTCTATATTTTCCACTTCAATTTCAGCATATATAACTTCACCATCAAAATCGTCAACGACATCCGGTCTTAACACACCAAACTGGCCTACAGGTTTTCCATGATAAACTATAGCTGCTGTTTTCCCGGGATGGAAATACTTTGCAGGAGTTCTATTTTCTGATATAATAAACTCTTTTGACGGTAAAATATTTGATATAACACCGCTGGCAAAATAGAAATCAAATACCGGGTTTAATTTAGCACTTTCCCATTTCCACCAAGACTGCCATACAGGACCTGCCATAAGAATACCTAAAACTTTTCTTTCACCTTTTTCGTCAAAAATTTTACCAAGTTCAAAAAGTTTTATATCGGTAGTTGTTTGTCCCATATTGAAATCAAAATTTTTCATAAGACCGGGCAATAATGACGGCCTTAAAACTTCATTTTCTTTTGAAATAGGATTTGCAATTTTATAAGTATATTTTAAATAAAATTTATCTAAATCTTTTATTTCACAGAAGCTGTAATTCATTGCTTCACTGAACCCTAACCCTGTTAAAGAATTAATTAAATCTTCCGTTAAATTACAAGGTTTCTCCAGACTATTTTTTTCTGAAGATACAGATTTAAAATCTGTATCAACAGGAATCTTGTCATAGCCATCTATTCTTGCAATTTCTTCTATCAAATCAACTTCTTCTTTAATATCATTTCTGTAAGATGGAACAGTTGCAATTAAAGCATCTTGAACTTTAGAATCAATCTCCATTCCTAAAAATCTTAAAATATTTGCAATTGTATTTTCATCAACATCATAACCCAGAAGCTTTGAAACTCTTTCAACTCTCAACTTTATAACAGCTCTCTTATTTTCAGGTATATTGTAATCTTCTCTAAACTCTGCTCTTCCTCCGGCAAGCTCAAGTATTAAATTCAATGCTCTCCAGCCTGCCATTTCTGCCATTTCCCAAGAAGTTCCTCTTTCGTATCTGTAAGAAGCATCTGTAGAAATATTTAATTTTCTTGCAGTTTTTCTAACGCTACCCGGATTAAACACGGCAGCCTCAAGAAATACTTCGGTTGTTGTATCTTTTATTGAAGAAAATTCTCCGCCGATAACGCCAGCTATTGCTATAGGCTTAGTTGCATCGGCAATAATTAAATCTTTATCATTTAATTCGTGTGTTTTACCGTCAAGTGTTGCAATTTTTTCACCATTTTCGGCTCTTCTTACTATCACTTTATCACCACCAAGCGTGGAAGCATCAAATGCATGCAAAGGATGGCCAAACTCCAACATAACATAATTGGTTATATCAACGATATTGTTAATAGATTTTATACCGCAAACTTCAAGCTTATCCGTTATCCATTTCGGTGACGGAGCAACTTTTACACCGGTTATATGACAACCGATATACCTGGTACATAAATCCTTAGCTCTTATATCAAGAAGTGTTTTTTCACTGATTTTAGATGTCTTTATTTCAGGGATTGTAGGAATTTTCTGTAGCTTTGCAGCTATTTCTCTTGCCACACCGAGATGACTTAAACAGTCGCCTCTGTTGGTAGTAATTTCTATTTCCAAAACTGTGTCAATATCTGTTAAAACATCTTCAAGTTTTTTACCCAAAGGAGTCTTTTCATCAAGAACCATTATTCCGTCGGAATGTGTTGCAAGTCCCAATTCTTCCTGAGAACATATCATACCTTCCGAGTCAACGCCCCTGATTTTAGATGCTTTTATTGAAAAATCTCCCGGAAGGTTTGCACCGATTAATGCTAAAGGAACAGTCTGTCCAGCATCAACGTTAGGCGCACCACAAACTATTTGATAATCCTTTGTCCCATCATTAACTTTACATATTGAAAGATGATCTGAATTAGGATGTTTTTGTTTATCCAAAACTTTTGCCGTAATAACACCACTCCAATTTGTACCACCTGAAACTATAGAAGTTTCAACGCCCAAGAAAGTGAGCATTTTGCACAAATCTTGCGGAGCCATATCAAAATCTACTAAATCTTTTAACCAATTATATGATATTTTCATTTTTTCCTCTTAAAATTGTCTTAAAACTCTTAAATCGTTTTCGTATAAAACTCTCATATCATCAATACCGTACTTAAGCATTGCAAATCTTTCTACACCAAGTCCGAAAGCATACCCTGTATATTTTTCAGGGTCATACTTTACCGCTCTAAAT
>JAFPUA010000328.1 GCA_017413305.1 Candidatus Ruminimicrobiellum caprinum | reverse complement strand
ATATTGGAAGATGTTTTGCTTAAAGGAAATATCAGTCTTATCGGCAGTCCATTAAAAGGTTTGCAGGTTTTGGGTTTAATGGAAGCAAGAGGTTTAAGTTTTGATAATGTTTTTGTCTTGTCTATGACCGACACTGTTGTTCCTTCCGTTTCGGAAGTTAATCCTCTTATTCCTAAAGAAATTTCTGTTTCTTTAGGAATAGGATACTTAGGAAGAGAAATTGATATTCAGAAATATCATTTTATGTCGCTTATTTCTTCAGCTAAAAAAGTATCATTAATTTTTCTTAAAGATAATAATTCCGTAAAGAGTAGATTTATAGAAGAAATATTGTGGAACAAACAATATAAAGAAAAATCTCTTTCCGCAATTAATATTAACGATGTTTTTGTATCTGGTTCAGCCATAAAACACACAAAGCCTGAGTATTCAAAAAATGATGCCATAAAAAAATATCTTTCAGAATTTAATTATTCCGCTACGAACATAGATACATATTTAGAATGTAAGCTGAAGTTTTATTATAAATTTGTTTTGCGACTGATAGAGCAGACTGACTATGATGATGAATATGAAAATATTGATATTGGTAATTGTTTGCACGATTTTTTTAAAGAAACACTTTATGAAGGATTGACAAAAGATAAATTGAATGATAAAATCTTCGAAGAGACTTTTTATAAGAATCTTGATAGTTATTTAGAAAAATATTTTAGTAATAATAATACAGGTAAAAATTATCTGCTAAAAAAACTTATAAAATATAAGATGAAAGAATTTTATGAAGTTGAACGCGAGAGAAATTTTACTAGAATTGTGGGTTCTGAACTGGAATTAAAATCATCAATATTTATTTCCGATAAAGAATATAAGCTTGAGGCAAGAGTAGATAGAATTGATGAAAATAACGAGGGTGGTATAGATATAATAGATTATAAATCCGGTATTGTAAAGGCGCCTTTAAGTAGTAAAAAATACATTAGAAGCACAGATGGTTTATCAAGAAAAATTATTGCAAATAATATAAATTCATTTCAGTTGATTCTGTACAAATATTTATACGAAAAAATATTTAGTAAGCAGGTAAACAATTGTTATTTGTATTCAATAAAAACTGCTGATATGATAAGTTTGTTTAATCAAAAACAAGATAAACAAAGTGTTTATAATGAAGCTCTCAAACAATTAAAATATATAATAGCAGAGATTAACAGCGATGAACCTTTTAAAGCTGAAAGTTATGATGATGTGAATTGCAAACGCTGTCCGTATTTTTATCTCTGCAGATAGGAGAAAAAATGAAAAAAGTATTAGTGGTAGGATTTTTGTTTTTAGTGTCAATTGTGTCTGTTTATGCAGAGGCGGAAAAATTATTTGTTATAGAGAGAAGTAAAAATGCTAATATTGTGCGTTATGATGCAAATGTTGTTAAAGGACAAATAAATAGGGAGTCTCCCATAGATGCTTATTGGTTGCTCTATGCAAAAAAAAATGGAGAGAGAGAAGAATTGAGTGCTTTTGATAAAAAGGCTTATGGATATAAAGCTCAGTATAACGAAAAAAATAACAATTTTGATTTTGTTTTAAAAGCAGTTAAAGAAAAACCTATGACCGTAAATATGTATAATAATAAAGCAAAAGCGGTTATTAAAATAAATAACATAGACTGCTTTTTAGAGAAAGTT
>JAFPUA010000327.1 GCA_017413305.1 Candidatus Ruminimicrobiellum caprinum | reverse complement strand
CTACTTGAGAACTGAACTTTATTACACCGATTTTATCACCCTGTTCCAAAACATCTCCAGGTTTAACCCATGCGACACATCTTCTTGCCAAAATACCGGCAATCTGTTTAACTACATATTTGCCTGTTTCATTTTCTATTGTTATCAAATTTTGTTCATTTTCAACATGAGCTTCAGGCAAATGAGCCTTTAAAAATTTCCCCGGTTTATGTTCTACTGAAACAACTTTACCGGATATAGGACTTCTTTGTAAATGAACATTAAATACCGACATAAAAACTCTTATTTCACTCTGCCCGTTTTCATTTTCTATTACATCTAAAACGGTTCCGTTACACGGTGATAGTATAAAATTATCATCTCTGTTTATCGTCAAATGCGGATCTCTAAAAAAGAACAAGCAAAAAATTGCCGTCAAATAAAAGACTACCGATAACGGTGCAAAAATAAAACTGCATGCTATACCGGCTACAAGAAAACCTAAAATAAAAATATACCCTTCTTTAACAATAGACATAAATCCTCCATCTATGAATGATAATAGTTGATTATTTTATCAAATTGAGCAAAAATATTCAAGAAAAACAGGAAGAAAAAAACAAAATCGGGCGATGGTGAAATTTTCCATTCGGATTTTTATTGACCATTCCGCCCGACACTAAATATATAGCCTATAAAACGATTTTTGTCAAGGTTTTTATTATTTTAAACCTTCTTCCAAATCATTAAACAAAGAATTATAATAATCTGCTAAAAAAGTATCTTTATATAAATGTTTTTTCCAGTCAACTAAAAATGTTTCAAATTCAGTTTCTGCAGATACCGATGTTTGTTTTTCTGAAAGTTCTTTGATATTCAATGTAATTCTAAATCTTCTCTTTGCTTTATGTGACTGCAAAGCATTTCCGGAATAAGTCCAGTCGGAAATAATTAAACCCTTTTCTTCATCTGATGTCTTTATACCTCTAACATTTTTTGAAACATTTTCCAACATTGTGGTATATACTTTATGATAAGACAAATTATATACTCTTGTCTTAGATTTTTCTAAATTTTCAAGATTTTGCTGTTTCTGCTGTTCATCCTGTAACTTCTTTGCAGCCATTTCTTCCTGCAATTTCTTTAAATCTTCTTCTTCCTTTTGTTTAATTGCTGCAAGTTCAGCTTCCTTTTGTTGTCTTAATTCTTCCTCTTCTTGTATTTTCTTGGCAGCAAGTTCCTCTTCTTTCAATTGTTTTGCAGCTATTGCAGCCTGTTTTTCCTGTTCTTTTTTAGCTGCCAACTCTTCTTTTTCTTTCTGTCTCTGTGCAGCCAATTCTTCTTTTTTCTTCTTAGCCTCTTCCTGTTCTTTTAATTTTTGTGCAGCAAGTTCTTCCTTTTTCTGTTTAAGTTCTTCTTCTTTTTGTAATTTAGCTGCTAAAGCCGCTTGTCTTTCTTCTTCTTTCTTTGCCGCTAATTCTTCTTTTTTCTTCTGTTTTTGTGCTGCAAGTTCTGCCTTTTGTCTTTTTATTTCTTCTTT
>JAFPUA010000326.1 GCA_017413305.1 Candidatus Ruminimicrobiellum caprinum | reverse complement strand
TATATGGAACTTTCATTTTACCCATCAATGGTGCAGAATCTTTACCATATGCACCATGACAATCAGAGCCACCAGTTGCTATCAAATTCATTTCATCCGCAATCGATAAAAATTTTTTAATGATATGTTGAGGGTGACTATTATGCCATGCTTCTATTCCCATAAGTCCATCATTAATAAGTCCTCTAAAAATATTTTTATTACTATAATGTCCGTAATAAGGATGTGCTAAAACAGGAATACCGCCTGCTCTTATAATAAGAGAGATTGCATCTTTAGGTGATATATAATGCTTAGGAACATAAGCAGGTTTATCAAGACCTAAATATTTTTGAAAAGCTTCCGATACACAAGACACATATTTTTTTTCTACAAGAGCCTTTGCAAAATGCAATCTCCCTATATTTTTGCCGCCTATATTTTCAATCAAACCCTCGGGATCAAGCTCTTTACCAAGAGATTTTAATTTTGAAAAAATTTCGTTTGCTCTTTGCTGTCTTGATTTTTTAAATATTTTGAGGGCATCATTAAAACTTTTAGACTTATGATTGACATAGTAGCCCAATATATGCATTTCAGTTTTAGAAACATTATCAAGTTCTGCGGAAAGCTCTATTCCGGGAATAACTTCTACACCATATTTCTGCCCGGCCTGTATAGCCTCTTCAACGCCATCAACAGTATCATGATCTGTTATACTAATAGCAGACAAACCTACTTTTGACGCATAAGCAACAGCTTCAGACGGTGTAAATACACCGTCTGAGCAATTCGTGTGAATATGTAAATCGACAAAAAATTCTTTCTGAGACATTTACTACAACAACTCCGATGACAACGCTGCAAGAACACTTCTTTCACTCTTAGAGAACAACAAGTGTCCGAATACAGACTGACCTTTAAACCTGTCAACCAAATATGTTAAACCATTCGATGATGCGTCCAAATAAGGATTGTCTATCTGGTACGGATCTCCGGTTAAAACAATCTTTGTGCCGTTACCGGCTCTGGAAATAATCGTTTTTATTTCGTGCGGCGTTAAGTTCTGCGCGTCGTCGATAATTATATACTGTTTCGGAAGAGAACGCCCTCTTATGTATGTAAGGGAGTCCACTTCTATTTGACCGGAAGAAAAAAGATAATCTATCTTTTCTTCCACCTTTACATCTTCATGACCTTTATCTATAAGGAATTCTAAATTATCATTTATTGCACCCATCCAAGACGAAAGTTTTTCTTCCTTTGAACCGGGAAGGAAACCGATATCTTTACCCATAGGTATTATCGGTCTTGCAATATATAAGCGTCTAAATTGTCTTTCTTCAACAGTTTTTTGTAAACCTGCTGCAAGAGCAAGCAAAGTTTTACCTGCACCCGGAAGACCTATAAGAGTAACAAGAGAAATTTCGTTACATAACAAAAGTTCAAATGCAAACCTCTGCTCGATATTGAGAGGTTTTAGTCCCCAAGGCTGGGAATTAATATGATATAAAGGTTGAACTGCTTTTACTTCAGGAATATATTTTCCTAAAGCACTCTTTGATGAGCCTGCTTCATCCTTAAAATATACAAACTCGTTCGGATATAAATTTAAAGATTTAGGAACATCAATTTTCCCATTTTTATAAAACTTATCTATTTTTTCACCCGGAACTTTTAACTCACGCCAACCTCTATAAATCTCGTCAATTTTAACTTTTGATTTTTCGTAATCTTGTGTTGTTATATCAAGGATTTCTGCTTTGATTCTAAGATTAATATCTTTGGTGATAAATACTACATTCTCGCCTTTCTGTTTTAGATAGAGTGCCGTAGAAAGTATCTGATGATCTGCCTTTGAAACTATAAATTCTTCAGGAAAATCTACTTTATGCAACATTTCTATGACGAGCTGTCCGCCATTTTTAATAG
>JAFPUA010000325.1 GCA_017413305.1 Candidatus Ruminimicrobiellum caprinum | reverse complement strand
GTTTGAGACGAAATGAAGAAACTCGCAAACGCGGTGTACAAAAGTGTACACGGTACATAAGTTTGTGAGTTTCAATATTGTAGTCCAAAATTTGCTGTTTTTTCGTTAAGAAATACAACTTATATATTCTTATACTGAAGTGTTACCGTATCCGGACCGGTAATTGATTCCAATTCCTTAATACACTCATCGGTATATTTGACAGTATATTCCGTCTCAACAGAGTAGTCATCTGTTTTATAATCTTTTATATCAAGATACACTTTAGATTTACCCGGATATTTGGAAATAACATTTATAATTTTTTCCGACATATCGTCGTCAAGCGCAACGGCTGAAACCTGTATTCTTAAAGAACCTAAAAAGGGTGGAAATTTCTGTTTGGCTTCATCTATGGAATAAAACTCTTCAACAGCCAGTTTCGGTTTATCTTTACCGCTTAAAAGTTTCCCCTTGACTACGGCAATAGCTTTGTCCTGCAATTTATCGATAAACCTTTCATAAGTTTTATGGAACATTATACATTCCAAATAGCCTGTCATATCTTCTATACGGAAAGTAGCATAAGTTTTAGTTTTATCATTTTTAGTAACAAGATGTTTAACGAAAGTAACCATACCTGCAACTCTGATAATTTTAGCATTTGAAAAATCAGTCCCTTCCGGCGGAACTGGAACTTTATCCATACTGTACATTGAAAAAGCTATCATATCTCTTTTATATTTTTCAAGGGGGTGTCCGGAAAGATAAAAATCAAGAACTTCTTTTTCAAATTCAAGAGCTTGGTTTTCATCTAAAGGCGGAACTTTTTTATCCATAACATTTGTACTTGCTACCGAAAGTTCCCCTGCATCAAATAAGAAACCCTGACTGTCATCTTTTTCTTTTTTGGATTTTATCGTCTGCTGTAAAGTACCGTCAAGATTATCAAGAATTTTTGCTCTTGTTTCCAGTTTGTTTTTACCGAAACAATCAAAAACGCCTGCTTTACAGAGGCACTCAATTGCTCTTCTGTTAACTGCGGACAAATCTATTTTATCGAGAAAATCTTCAAAACTTTCAAAGTTGCCTTTTTCTTCTCTTGCTTTAACTATATTTTCTGCAGCATTTTCACCGACATTTTTTATGCCTAAAAGTCCAAATCTTATATTTTTCCCCTCAACAGAAAATTCTTCTTTTGAATATCTGATGTCGGGCGGTAAAGTTTTAATACCGAAATTTTTAACATCTTCAATATATTCGATAAGTTTTTTGACTTCACCGGACTTGGCAGAATTACCAAGCTCGTTATTCATACATGCTGTCATATATTCAAGGGTATAATGTGCTTTTAGGTATGCAGTTCTGTAAGTAACATAAGCATAAGCTGCAGAATGAGATTTATTGAAGCCGTACCCAGCAAATGTTACCATATTATCATAAATTTTGTTCGTTATCGACGGATCAATGCCTTTAGCCCTGCCGCCATCAACGAACTTTTCTCTGGCAGCCTGCATTTTATCTATAAGTTTTTTACCCATAGCTTTTCTTAGTCCGTCTGCCTGCCCTGCAGTAAAACCGCCTATAGCCATAGCCATCTGCATAACCTGTTCCTGATAAAGAATAACTCCATAAGTATTTCTTAATATAGGTTCCTGCAACGGATGATCGTAAACAACTTTTCTTCTTCCATGTTTACAGTCAACAAAAACATCAAGCATTCCTGCACCGATAGGACCGGGACGATAAAGAGCATTTAAAGCTGTAATATCGTCGATATTGCTCGGTTTCATTCTTCTGACCAAATCTTTCATACCTTCAGATTCCAGCTGGAATATACCGAAAGTTTTTGCATCTTGGAGAAGTTTAAATGTTTTTTCGTCCTCAAGAGAAATTTTCTCTATATCAAAGTCAGGTTCTTTTTTCTTTATAAGTTTTATTGCTTCATTTATGATTGTTAAGTTTTGAAGACCTAAAAAGTCCACCTTTAAAAGACCTAAGTCTGGAAGGATTCTGCCGTCATATTGGGTTGTTACGACATTTTTCTTACCAATAGCAAGAGGTGAAAAATGACGGACATCTTCAGGGGCAACAATTAAACCTGCTGCATGAACACCGGTATGTCTTTTTGTTCCTTCAAGTTTTGCAGAAATCTTAATTAAATCTGCAACTCGAGGATCTTTCTTTATTATATCCTGTAAATCTTTTGATTCTACCATAGCATCTGGAATTGAAGATTTTGCAGGTATTGCATTTGCAATTTTCTGTGTTTCTGCCGGTGTAAAACCTAAAACTCTGCCGACATCTTTTACAACCATTTTTGCTTCCATAGCACCGAAAGTAATAATCTGTGCACAGTTGTTCTGTCCGTATTTGTTGCGGACATAATCTATAACCTGCTCTCTTCCAAAATCTGCAAAATCGATATCAAGATCAGGCATAGAAATTCTTTCAGGGTTTAAAAATCTTTCAAAAAGTAAATCATATTTTAATGGACAAATATCCGTAATGCCTAAAGTATATGTAACAATTGAACCTGCTCCTGAACCTCTTCCCGGACCAACAGGAATACCATGATCTTTAGAATATTTTATGAAATCCCAAACAATTAAAAAGTAAGATGCAAAACCCATCTTCTTAATAACGGAAAGTTCATATTCAAGCCTGTCGGTATGTTTCTTTTCTATAACGGGATATCTTCTTTTCAATCCTTCACGACAAAGATGTTCCAAATAAGTCTGAGGAGTAAACCCTTCCGGCACTTCAAAGTTCGGAAGCAAATCTCCGTTACCTTTTTTTATTTTTACATCCACCATTTCCGCAATGACAAGCGTATTTTTTATAGCTTCGGGAACATAAGAGAATGTTTTTATCATATCTTCCGGTGAACGATAATAAAAAAGGTCCGAACCCATTCTCATTCTGTCCGGATCATTTACGCTTTTCTGAGTATTTATACATAACAAAATATCATGATAATAAGCATCTTCCTGCTTTAAATAGTGGCAATCGTTTGTGGCAACAAGAGGAATACCGGTCTCTTTCGATAATTCCAACAGCGGTGCGATTACAGTTTTCTGCTCGGGAAGACCGTTATCCATAATTTCAAGATAATAGTTTCCTTTACCGAAAACATCCTGATACCACATTGCAGCTTTTTTGGCTTCTTCTTTATTTCCGCTTAAAAGTAACGACGGTATTTCTCCGGCAAGACATGCCGAAGAACAGACAAGCCCTTTAGAATATTTTTCAAGCAGTTCTTTATCTACTCTTGGTTTATAATAAAAACCTTCCGTAAACCCTGCACTTACAAGATAAGAAAGATTTCTATAACCTTCATTATCTTTCGCCAAAAGTATTAAATGATGATAACCGCCGTTTTCTTTATCTTTATCGAACCTGCTTTTTTTAGCAACATACACTTCGCATCCGATAATCGGCTTTATACCACTATCAAGACACGCCCAATAAAATTCCATTGCGCCATACATATTGCCATGGTCTGTAATAGCAAGTGCCGGCATTTGATATTGTTTGCCGATAATATTGAAAAGTTCCAACGGTTTACCTTTCTTTGTCAGTTTGGTTAAACCGTCTAACAAGGAGTATTCAGTATGATTGTGTAAATGGACAAACTCTGCAGCCATTATGCCTCTATTGCGACATCATCTTTTGAATTTCTACTGCGTTGTAGCTCGCCTCATGTACCTTGTTCATTGTACACATCGGCTCGCTATCGTCTTGTATAAATTCAAAATATTTCGTCACGTCAAAAATTGCAAATTATATTATTGCAATTTTTAAATTGTATTCATTTCGTTTCAAATCTTAAGATCTCTGAAAATTTTCTTCGAAAATTTTTTTGTATTTTTTGCATCACAAAAAACCAATAATTGGTATTTTACAAAATTTTTAAAAAAATATAAAGAAATAAAGAGGGCAGAATTGTTAACATTACAATTCTACCCCCGTCGAGATTTTGCTATGTTAAATCTCGAATTTTAATTATATATCATCAACTCTACTCAGTTTTATTGAAATGTTACCCCTGTAGTTAGATTGTAAATCATATTCAAACCCTTTACCTTGCTTGATGATGCCCAAAATCGAATAGCCACAACTTTACCAGATTCAGCTACAGCAGAACCTCCACCAAAAGCAGTGTAATATTTATTAGGTCTGGCATCTATACCTAACAATTCATTATTACAGGTAGTACTTATTGTTGTATAATAAAACATATCATATTTTTGATAGTACGCCTTCTCTGCAGAAAGAATTGTTCCAAGCAAAGCATATCCCTCAGCTTGTTTTGCTTTAGTTGCATAAGAATTATAAATTGGTCCAGATATTACAGATAACACAATTATGATTGCAATAGTTACAACTACTTCAATCAATGTAAATCCCTTTATTTTTTTCATAATATTCTCCTTTTTATTTCTATTTTTTAAAACTAAGATACCGTAACACCTGTAGTTCTGTTATATATCATTGTTATATTTTTGGGGGTACCTTTTACTATGGCAGTATAACAATACTTTGCATACCAATGAACATCATTTGCGTTTGTACCAAACCAGGAATAATATCTATTAGGTCTTGCATCTATACCTAAAACTTCATCATAAGCAGTATATGTTGAAACACCACCATAAGAAGCACTTCTGTTAACATAATATCCATAATCTGCATAATAATTATCCATCGCAGAACGGATTGCCCCGAGCAAAGCATATCCTTCCGCCAACTCAGCTTTGTTGGCATAACTCTTATAAATTGGTCCTGAAATCGCGGACAGAACGATAATAATTGTTACTGTTATTACCACTTCCATTAAACTGAAACCTAACATCTTTTTTTTGGATTTTTTCATAGCATTTCTCCTTTTTTGTGTTTTCTTTGAAGTGCCGGAAGGAAGAAAGACCACAAAAAAAGGATGGTTGCTTTCTCTACAATCGCGAAACCGTAGATACTTACAGCCATCCTGAGATTCTTGCCATAAAGCAAGAATCTCAAATATTAAAATACAAAGTTGACAAGGATAAAAACCCAAGCCTACTCATATCTTAAATTAGCTGTTTTTGGTTTCGCGATTTCTTTTGCTGTTAACAAAAGAGGTGTCCTTTCGGACTCCAAAAACATTATTATTAAGTTTTAACTACACTTCTATTATAACTGAATTTCTTTATATTGTCAACAATAAAAAATCGCTCTGCGATTTTTTAATCTTTTAAGCAGTTAATCTCAATTTTAAAACTTTGAAAAGGTATTTTACTAAAGTAATCGGTTTTAGTTTTGATTCTCCTGAGGCTCTTTCAAGGAAGTCTATAGGATATTCTTTGATGTTTGCTTTTTCTTTATTTGTATAATAAAGCATTTCCGTAACTATAAACGGATCTGATGCTTTTAATTTATTTATAAATTTTTCAACAATTTCTTTTTTAAACATTCTGTAACCCGATGTCGCATCTGCCACTTTTGCACCTACAAAGAATCTCAAATATACTTCTGCAAAACCGCTGACAGCCTTTCTTATAAAATTTCTCTGTATATCCGAACCGCCGTCAACAAAACGCGAACCTATAACAACATCACAAGTATTTATAAGTTCTCTAAAATTTTTAATATATTTAGGGTTATGAGAGCCGTCTCCGTCAAGCTCAACTATATATTTTGCACCATGTTCAATACCCCATTTGAATGCATCTATACCTGCATATCCTCTTCCTCTTTTTTCTTTTCTTAAAAGAAGATGAATTTTAGGATTTTCTTTTGACATTTCCTCAACGATTTTGTATGTCCCATCCGGAGAACAATCATCTGCAATCAAAACTTCAATATCTGAAAGACCGCAGTTTAAAATATCGTTGATTACATTTTTTATATTCGACACCTCATTATACGTACAAACTACCGCTAAAACATCCATTTAAAACACCTCTAATAAATATATGTTTGAACTGCTTCTAAGACATTTTCGACGGAAACCTTATCCATACATTTCGTTTTCTTATTACAGTCAGGCAAATAACAACAATTGCAGTCCATAGAAACTATTTTTGTTCCTCTGTCATACATTTCAATTTCATTGTACGATGTAGGGCCGAATATTGCAACAACTTGTTTCTTTAAGCCAAGTGCCGCGTGCATTGCCATAGTATCGCCACAAATTACAACATCACATAAATTTACCATAGCAAAAAATTCCTGTACTGAATTATCAGTTCCCGTAGAATAAACATTTTTTATTTTTTGCTTTAGTATCAATTTTATTTCTTCTTCATCATCTCGTCCGCCAAGAAGAAAAATATTATAACCTTTCTGCGAAAGAATTTTTATAAGTTTAATATATTTTTCTATTCTCCACTTTTTCATAACCCAGCGTTTACCTGCACCAGGGTTAATACCTATAATTTTTGCTTTGTTTAATTTTAAAGAAGATTTTAATTTTTTAGCTTTCAACAAAGCCTGTTTTGATATAGGAACCTGTATCTCGTAATTATCTTTTTTCAGTTCGCATATTTTCGACATCCAATACTGATAAGTATTTTCATTTTCTTTTTTCAAGTTATCATAAGCACTTGTTAAAAGCCACTTTTTAGCGTAATCGTTTGAACCTGTAATTTTTCTGTTATCATCAAGATAATAACCTATAATTTTTTTAGCAAAAACTACTTTTGTAAACGATAAGCTTTCCGGAGACAAATCAAGATTAATGACAACATCATATTTTATAGAAGACAACTTCTCAAAAACTTTGTTATCATTGACAATAATTTCATTAATATATTTGTTGCCGACAAGGACATCTGCATTCTTCTTATCAACGAGCCATGATATAGAACAATTTTTATACTTTTCTTTCAAGCCTTCAAGTACAAATGTTGTTCTCAGTACATCGCCCATTGCGCCGAGTTTTATCATCAAGATTTTTGTTTTATTTTCTTTTTTGTTTACAGAAACAAAATGTTTGCATGAAGAACAAACTGTATTTTTATTCTTCTGATAAAAACAAGGTCTATCTAAAGGAAAATTTTTACAATCTGAAAAGAGTTTATAATTTTTATTATTCATAATGAAATATTATAACAAAAAATTCTCCGGATGTCTATTTTTTGACACCGGAGAATTTTATATTTTATTCAAGAATTATCTGCTTGTTTGTCTTGCTGTAGGTCTGTTAGTAGGTCTGGTAGTTTGTCTTGCTGCTGCCGGTCTGTTAACTCTCTGTCTGTTTGCCTGTCTTGGTGCCGGTCTTCTATATCTTGCAGTTGCTCTGGCGTTAGCTGCTGCAATAAGTACAGCATCTGCCTTTTTCTGAGAACTTTTTCCTATAGTATTACCTGCAAAAAATCCTACAAAAAAACATACTACACAAGCTGCAATTATCAAAAACTTTTTTGATGTAAAAAAAACTTTTGCTTTAGGCAAAAATTCATCTCTGATAACGCAAGATTTTGTTTCATTGTTTTCCATTTTATTTTCTCCGTTAAATAATTTTAAAACTATACAAGGTATTATACAATATTTTCCCTAAAATGTGAATAGTTTTTTATAATGACAATATTTTGTCACTTGCATCAGCCAGCTTATACTCGCCAATTTGCTCACGAACTAAATTATTTAAAACAGTATCTACGTTTAATTTTGTACCGATATCTTCAGCAAGTGTCCTAATATATGTTCCTGAAGAACATTTTACCCTTATAGTAAAAATATCTTTTTGAAAATCTAATAAATCTATGGAATATATTGTTATGTAACGCGATTTACGCTCAATCGTAATACCTTTTCTGGCAAGCTCATACAATTTTTTGCCATTAACTTTAAGTGCTGAATACATGGGCGGTATCTGTTCTATTTCACCAACAAAACTTTTGCACACTTCTTCTATTTTTTCTTTTGTTATATGAGAATAATCCGACTGAGAAATGATATTACCGTCTAAATCACCGCTATCCGTTTTGACACCGAGTTTTACTTCAGCAAGATACACTTTATCCTGCTTCATAAACTTATCTTGCAATTTTGTATATTTACCAACGACTATTATCATTAATCCGCTTGCTAAAGGATCTAATGTACCACAGTGGCCTGCTTTTTTTACATTAAGTTGTTTTTTGATTTTACGTACAAGAGCGAACGAAGTAATGCCCTTTGGCTTATTGGCAAGGATATATCCCGAAATATCGTTCATTTTAATTTTTTGGCGAAAGCTTTAAGAATTTGTTTTTCAGCTGTATCCATATCGGCATGAATCGTGCAACCTGCAGCATTTTTGTGACCGCCACCGTCAAAACCTTTTATTGCATCAAGAATATTGAATTTTTCTATCGAACGAAAACTTACTTTTACAGTGTTCGGAGTTTCCTGTTTTAATATACAGCCGACAACTGCTGTAGGTACAGCAATACAATAATTGATAATACCATCGGTATCGGTATAAGAAGATCCCGTTTTATCAAACATTTCTTTTGTAATTTTAGTGTATATAAATTTATTATTAAAAGCAGTTTTAATATTTGACAAAGCAAGGCCATATAACTTTATTTTTGGAAGTTCTAAAGTTGAAAAAAGTTTTTTACATAAATTATTTGAATTAACACCATAATTCAAAAGTTCCGCAGTAACCAAATGAGAATTAGCTGTTGTATTTAGCTGCTGAAAACGACCTGTATCTGTAACTATTCCTATATATAAGTTTTCAGCTTCCTGTTTGGTAGGAGCAATTTTTAAATTCTTAAAAACATCATAAACAAGTTCCGATACCGACGATGATGTCGGAACAATATAATTAACATCACCAAAATTATTATGTGCAAGATGATGATCGATATTTATTATTTTCTTTGCTTGTTCGGGCGAAATAATGTCACCCATTCTGTCAAAATTTATTGATTCCAAAATTATTGCACAGTCAAAAGTGTCTTTAACTTTGTTTGTTATTTTTATCTTATTTGCCTGCGGAATAAACATCATATCCGAAGGTACAGGATCAATAGAACAATGAGTAACTTTTTTCCCCATACGCCTTAACATTGAAGATAAAGCAAGCCCCGAACCTAACGCATCGCCGTCAGGCTTAGTGTGTCCCGCAACAAAAAATGTTCTACTTTCTTTGATAATAGCAGATATAGCATTTAACACTTTTTGCTTAGAAGAATTCTGTAATGTTAACACTTTTTTATTTTTCATCTTTTTCGTGTTCTATTTTATCCAATATTTCAAAAATTTTCTCGGCTTTTTCGCCGGAATCATCATATTTAAAATCTATCGTAGGAGTTCTTCTCAAATCCATATTCTGTGCAAGCTGAAACCTGATTTGTTTTGTTTTCTCCTGCAAAACTGTTTCGGCATTTTTCTTGTCATCTTCAGTTCCTATAACGGAATAAAATATCCTACAAGTCTGTAAATCGTCAGTTAAACGCACATTTGTAACAGTAACAAGACCTTTATTTAATTCTTTTATATCTCTTAAAATTTCTGCAATATTTTTTTGAATCAGTTCGGCAACTCGTGTTGCCCTTTTGTATGTTTTCATGCTACCTTCTTTTAATTTTCTGTAACCAGTTTTCTGGCTATCTTTTCTACAGTAAAGAATTCCATAACATCTGAAACTTTTATATCTGAAAAATTCTCTAAAGAAATACCGCATTCGTAACCTTTTTCAACTTCTTTTACATCATCTTTAAATCTCTTAATCGCAGATGTGTTTCCTTCAAATATGATAACATTATCTCTTAAAAGTCTTACTTTCATATTTCTTTGTGCTTTACCTTCGGTAACCGTACAACCTGCGACAGTTCCTGCAGAAGAAAGTTTGAACACCTGTTTAACTACAGCTTTACCCGTAATTTTTTCCTGTGTATCCGGATCAAGTAAACCTTCCATAGCAGCTTTAATATCCGCTATAAGTTCATATATAATTCTGTAAACACTTATGCTGACGCCTTCTGTTTCAGCAAGTTTTTCTACGGCATTGTCAGGACGAATATTAAAACCTACAATCATTGCATCTGATGCCGCTGCCAAAATAACATCGGATTCCGTTATGGAACCTGCACCTTTATGTATAATTTCCAAATTTATTTCTGCATTTGACATTCTTTCCAAAGCATCGCACAATGCACCGAGAGAACCTTGAACATCAGTTTTTAAAATAATCTTAAGATGTTTTGCTTTACCTGCACTGATATCAAGAAGTGAAACATGTTGTCTAGGTCTTAAAGAATCTGCTTTTGCTTTTTCTTTTCTGGCATTGGCAATTTCCCTTACCTGAGATTCATGTTCCAAAACTACAAACTTATCACCGGACTGAGGAGGCTCATTTAAACCTAAAATTTCTACCGGCATACTCGGAACAGCTTTATCAAATCTTTTACCATACTCATCTATCATTGCTCTTACTTTACCGTAAGTTGTACCAACAACTAAGTTATCGCCTATATGAAGAGTTCCGCTCTGTACCAAAATCGTAGCAACTGCACCTCTGCGAGGGTCAAGCTTAGCTTCTATAACTACACCTTCTGCTCGTTTGTTCGGATTAGCTTTAAGTTCCATCATTTCAGCTTTTAACTGAACAAGTTCAAGAAGAGAATCTATATTTATTTTCTGTTTTGCGGAAATATTTACCATTATTGTATCGCCGCCCCATTCTTCCGGCAATAAACCGTAATTGCTTACTTCCTGTCTGATTTTTTCGGGGTTTGCCGTAGGTAAATCTATTTTATTTACTGCCACTATTATAGGAACATTTGCAGCTTTTGCGTGGTTAATAGCTTCTATAGTTTGAGGCATTATACCGTCAGCTGCAGAAACAACAAGAATAACGATATCGGTTACCTGAGCACCTCTGGACCTCATAGCCGTAAAAGCTTCGTGCCCCGGCGTATCTAAAAATGTTATTTCTCCGGTTGATGTTTTAACTCTGTAAGCACCTATATGCTGCGTAATTCCGCCTGCTTCACCTGCAATAACATTACTGTGTCTTATTGCATCAAGTAACGATGTTTTACCGTGGTCAACATGCCCCATAATGGTAACAATAGGTGAACGCGGTTTTAAATTTTCAGCTTTTTCTTCGGGAGACTTTTCTATATTTTCTTCCTCGTATAAGGAAACAAGTTTTGCATCAAAACCAAACTCATTAGCTAAAAGAATTGCAGTATCCGTATCAAGTCTCTGATTGATTGTTGCAAGGCTTCCCATAGTCAACAATTTTCTTAAAACATCGCCTACTTTTAAGTTCATTTTTTCGGCTAAATCTTTAACGGTAATAAGTTCATTTATGTTTATCGTCGGTAGTTGAGGCTGTTCGGGTTCCTGTTTCGGAGGTTCTTGTTTAGGTTGTTGCGGTTTTTGTTGCTGAATATTCTGTACAGTCTGAGCCGGTTTAGGTTGCTCAATATGTTTTTGAGACTGAAAAGTCTGTTTTTGTTCCTGTTGTACCGGCTGCTGAATCTGTGGTTTCTGCACGGGAGGAACATTTATTTTTGTTTCCTGTTTTACAGGTTGTTCTACAACAGGTTTCTGTTCCGGAACAGATTGTTTAGGCTGTTCCAAAACATTTTTTATTTCCTGTTTTGAAGTTTCTTCAGAAACTTTTTTAATATCTTTTTTTTGTTTTGCAGGCTGTTTCTTCTTCGGAGCTGATTTTGTTGTTGTTTTAGGTTTAGCAGTCTTAGAAGAAGATGTGCCTGTTTTTTTAGAAGGAGATTTTGTTACCTTTTTTTCGCTGCCGGATGCAGTTTTAGCTTTTTTAGTAACAGATTTAGCACCGGCTGTTTTTGCGGTGGTCTTTTTAACCTTTTTTTCTTTAGTTTCTTCTTTATCTTTTTTTACAATTGTTTTTTTTGTGGTACTTGTTGTCATATATTTTCACTCCTTCTAAAAAATCACTTTGTAATTTTTTAGCTTATAGCTTAAAGCTTACAGCTTATAGTTTTTGGATAAACTGCAAATGTTTTAGATTTTTCGCTATGCGAAAAAAGCTTAACAACCAGTCCGCAGGACTCATTAAACTTTAAGCTTTAAGCTGTCAGCTGTAAGCTCATCTTTGCCGTTTCCATACTTCTATACATATTAGTTTTATTTATTCTGCGGTTTCGTCTGTTGCTTCTTCTGCAACTTCTTCAACTGCTTCCTCTGCAGGAGCATTTTCTAATGCACTTTTAGCAGAATTAATAATCTTTTCTGCGGTTTTATCACCTATTCCGGGAAGAGTTGTTAAATCTTCTACCTTAAGTCCTGCAAGTTTAGCTATATCTGCTAACCCTGCTTGAGCAAGTAAACTTTTTATCTTATCGCTGACACCTTCCAACTTATCTAAAATTTCAGTTTGTGCAGCTTCCGTATTTTCTTTTTCAAGTTTCTTCTGACCTTCGGATTTTACATCAATATGCCAACCTGTAAGCCTTGCTGCAAGACGAACATTATGACCGGATTTACCTATTGCAAGAGATAAAACATCATCGGCAACTATAACTTCCGCCTGTTTTTCTTCTGCATTAATAATTGATACACTTATAGGCTTTGCTGGAGAAAGAGCTGCAGTAATGTACTGAATAGGATCTTCCGTAAAAGGAACCAAATCTATTTTTTCCCCTCTTAACTCATCGATGATAGGCTTAATTCTTGCACCTTTTACCCCTACACATGCACCTACAGGATCAACTTTCGGATTGTGTGAAATAACGGCAATTTTTGTTCTTAAGCCCGGTTCTCTTACAACATTTACTATATCAACAACTTTTTCATAAATTTCCGGCACTTCAAGTTCAAACAAAACTTTAACTAAATCCGGATGAGTTCTGGAAAGAACAATGTTAGGACCTTTTGTATTTTTTTCTGCTTTAACAATTAAAGCCCTAATATGCTGTCCTACAGAAAAAGATTCTTTCGGAACTTGTTCAGAAACAGGAAGGATAGCTTCCGTTCTGCCTAAATCTACAATAATATTTCTGTTGGCAATTTTATAGATAGAACCATTTATCATTTCGCCGATTTTGCCTTTCATTTCTTCATAGAGAGAATCTCTTTCAGATTCTTTTATTTTCTGAACGATAACCTGTTTAGCTGTC
>JAFPUA010000324.1 GCA_017413305.1 Candidatus Ruminimicrobiellum caprinum | reverse complement strand
TATACATACATTGTTGGAAGCTATGGTGCTTGTGTTTTTGGTTGTGTTTATATTTTTGAAAAATTGGAGAACAACCGTTATACCTTGTTTGGCAGTTCCGGTATCTATTGTAGGTGCATTTGCAGGTATGTATGCATTAGGTTTTTCGATTAATACATTAACGATGTTCGGTTTGGTGCTTGCCATCGGTATAGTTGTGGACGATGCTATTATTGTTATAGAAAATGTTGAAAGAATTATGGAAGAAGAAAAAATTCCTGTTAGAGAAGCAACAATAAAAGCTATGGGTGAAGTTTCAGGACCTGTAGTAGCTGTTGTTTTGGTATTATGTGCAGTGTTTATTCCAATAGCTTTTATGGGCGGATTTACCGGAGTAATGTATCAACAGTTTGCCGTAACGATTGCGGTATCCGTTGTGTTATCCGGTCTTGTAGCATTAACATTAACACCTGCACTTTGTGTTCTTCTTTTAAAAGAAAAACCGTCTGCAGGTTTCTTAAGCTTTTTCTTTGATTGGTTCGATAAAACATTTGCTGCGGTTGCAAACTTCTATATGACAATAGTAAACTTTTTTCTTAATAAAAAAATTATCTCTTTTACTATACTTGCAGTAATTTTGTCAGGGCTTGTATTCTTATACGGAAGAGTTCCGTCAGCTTTGGTACCGGACGAAGACCAAGGTATGATTATGGGTGTTTTGATGTTGGATAAATCAGCATCATTAAACAGTACTATAGTTGCAGCACAAAAAGCAGAAGAAATATTATTGAAAGAAGGTCTTATTGTTCAAGAGTTAACACTTGCGGGTTACAATATGTTAAGCGGTACTTCCGAAAATAATGTAGCTGCATTTTTCGTATCGTTAAAAGATTGGAAAGAAAGAACTAAAAAGTCGGATTCTGCGATGAATTTGGTAACAAAACTTTCCGCTGTACTTTCATCGAGTATTGCTGAAGGTTATGCCGTAATGTTTAATCCGCCTGCAATTTTGGGATTATCTACAACGGGCGGTATTGAAGGATATATTCAAAATAAGTGTGATGCTTCAGATAAAGAGTTAGAAGCAAAAGTGAACGAATTTATAACTGCACTCGGAAGCAGAAAAGAAATTACGGGAACAGCAACAACATTTAATGCTTCAACTCCGCAACTTAAGTTGGAAGTTGATGAAATAAAAGCTAAATCAATGGGTGTATCGTTGGATGACCTTTATACAACTATACAGGGAACTTTCGGAACCAGCTATATAAACGATTTCAATAAGTTGGGCAGAAGTTTTAAAGTTCTTATGCAGGCTAAAGGAGATTATCGTTCACAGGCAAGTGATATTTCTAATATATATGTAAGGTCTCAAATGGGACAAATGGTTTCATTACAGTCTCTTGTAACATTAACACAAATAATGGGAACCGATACGGTTGAAAGATTTAATATATTCCCTGCAGCAAAAATTTTAACCAATCCTGCACCGGGATACAGTTCGGGAGATGCAATGAATGCT
>JAFPUA010000323.1 GCA_017413305.1 Candidatus Ruminimicrobiellum caprinum | reverse complement strand
TTAGGCACTGCTTATGAGTGCAATATTTTTCAGGCAAGAATCAGTTGAGTAGAGATTCTTAGGGCGACAATGTTCGTGGTACTTTTCGTCTTCCTATAGTCGTTAGAAAAGTACAGTTGGAGCCCGGCCTGAAAAATATAAACGAATAGTGCCAGCTCGAAAAAAAGCAAAATTTCTTCAAAGATAATAATTTTAATTAAATAAATTCTTTATTTCAGCCTCAAAAACTTCTCTTCCTGTTGCAAAACATACTGAAATATTTAAAATATATATTCTATTCTGTACATTAACATCAACCGCTTCTTTTATTTTTACAGCATCTTTTGCTGTTGTAATAACTTTTTCATTATCTTTTAAATTATTTACAACATCGAAAATTTCACTGTCGCTATATTTATGATGATCTGTAAAAATAACTTTTTCTTTTATTTTTAGTTCCAAGCTTAAAACAGTATTTATAAAGTTCTCGGGAGACCCAATACCTGATACCGGAACAAAAGAATATTTTCTTCTTAAAGCGCCTACATCATCTATTCTATCTCCATTAGCCATATTAGTAATGTACCAATTTCCTGCATATACTTCAATAGGCTGTTTGCCTGTAATAGCAACTATTTCATTTTTTAAACTCTGCAAATCTTCTTTTTCGCGCAAAATACTGTTTGTTATTACTACCAATTCCGCCCTCTTAAGCGCAAATTTGTTCTCTCTTAAAATTCCGGAAGGAATTAACATCCCGTTACCGAACGGATTTGAAGCATTTACACATACTATATCCAAATCTCTCTGCAACTTCCAATGTTGAAACCCGTCATCTAAAATAAAAACATCCGGATTAAACTGTTTTGCCAACTGAGCACTTTTGTATCTGTCAGCGCCCACTATTATCGGACAGGTTAACTGCTGTGCCATCATATACGGTTCATCACCGGAAGAAGAAATATCCGCCAATATCTTTTTTGTATCTCTCACAATAACATTTTTTTCTTCTTTGTTCTTTCTGCCGTACCCACGCGACAAAACTACCGGCTTTTTGCCTAAACTCTGCACATATTTCGCCACTTCTATTACCATAGGCGTTTTGCCGTTGCCGCCCCATGTGATATTTCCTACACTTATTACGGGCGCGTACAATTTTTTCGATCCTGTTATTTTGCTGTTAATCCAACATATCCAATTATAAACGATTGTTACTGGTAATAATAAATATTTAAGCATTTAAAATTTCCTCGTATATTTTAGTAAGATTTTCAACAAACTTTTCTTTAGAAAACGTATTTTTTACAAATTCGTATCCTGCCTCAGCAGATTTCTTTGCAAATTCCTTATTGGAAAGAAATTTCTTTATTGCAGATATTAATACTTCAGTATTTCTCGGTTCTATAAGTATTCCAGTTTTTCCGTCAACTATCGTTTCGGGGTTTCCACCAACCGTCGTGGTAATTACCGGCACTTTTAAAGATTGCGCCTCCAAATTAACATTACCAAACCCTTCAGTATCGCACGATAACAAACAGAAAATATTCATAGCTTTTACAAATTTCGGCACTTCGGGCGTATATCCGGTAAACTTCACTATATCGTCAACACCAAGCTTTTTTGCATACGCTTCCTGCAGAGGTTTTCCTACACCGTCACCAACAATAAGCCCGCAGATATTAGGATACTCTTTTCTTAAAGAAGCTATCGCCTCTATAAGGTATTGTTGTCCTTTACCTTCCAACGAAACTATCGCCGCAACGGTACCTATAACGGTTTTCCCTTCAAGATTGTACTGTTTTATCACATCACTCGGGTCAACTTCTTTCAAAAATCTGTCAAAATCAAACGCATTATACAAAACCTGCACTTTATTTTCAGGTACTTTTTCATATTTTATTAAGCCTTGCTTTACGGCATCGGAAACGGTTAAAGTTTTGTCTGCCAACTTGTAATGGCTTGCAGCATACCATTTGTGTCTTGTATCTTGTCGTCTGTGCAGAACAACTTTTATGTTTTTAAAAAACAGCTTCATTAACAACGCCGTCCAGTACAGCTTACCCTGATGCACATGCAGTATAGAAACATTATCTCTTTTTATAATATTTATCAGCTTTACTATTCCCGTCGGCGTAAAAGAGCCTCTGCACTGAAAATCTTCAGTTCTTACAC
>JAFPUA010000322.1 GCA_017413305.1 Candidatus Ruminimicrobiellum caprinum | reverse complement strand
ACATTTGTATTTAGTTTTATCTATAACTATTTGATGTCTCGTTTTTAATGTGTTAATGGAATCTTTCATTACATCTGAAACAATTTCTGCCATTCTTTCTGTTTCCCTTTTGGAAAGGATTAATGCTTCTTCAGGCTTGTTTACAACATTGTGATCGAGAAATATTGTTCCGAAAGTTTTTTCCGTTGCAGAACTTGGATAAATAAACATAAAGAATTTATGAAGAAGGGGAATTAGCGGTAAAATTATAAATGCCGTAAAAAGAGTTACCAAAGTGTGAGACATTGCTATTTGTCTTGCAATATCCGTTGAAAAAATAAATTTTTCTGTAAAGAATTTTACAAAATATTCCCAAGATGTTACACCATTGTATTTAATAAATGATATAAAAGGAAATACTAAAAGGACACCTAAAATTTGATAGCATAAATGCCACAGCATAACCCTTCTTCCGCTTCGAGGTTGTGTGATAGAGGCTATAAGTCCTGTAGAACAAGTTCCGATTTGAGCGCCTAAACATATACAAATACTTTGCAACAACGAAAGTATTCCAGATGATGCAAGAACTATTGTTATACCTACTATAGCTCCGCTGCTGTGAGTAAGTGCAGTACACAGCATTCCTATAACCAATAAAATGAGAGGAGAGTTTAAAGTTGCAATTGCTTCTAAGATAGCGTTATTATGTGTTATCGGCAATATGGCATCCGACATAAGTTTCATACCGAAAAATAAAAGTCCGAACCCAAAAACAGCTTCGCCGATATCTATTAATTTTCTATTTTTTGCAAAGAAGGATGTAAAGTATCCTACAGCCATTATAATTAAGGCATAATCTACCAATTTAAATGCTACTAACTGTCCTGTAACCGTAGATCCTACAGAAGCACCGACTGTAACGGCCATAGCTTGAAAAAAAGTCATTACGCCTGCACTTGTCAGTGTTATTTGCAGCAGTAATGTCGCCGTACTGGATTGATTAATACCTGTAGCTATTAATCCGGTAAAAAAACCTTTTATTCTGGTGTTTGTAAATTTGGAAAGAATTAATCTTATGTTTTGACCTGCAATTTTTTGGAAAGCATCGTTTACTTTAAACATTCCGAACAACAACAATGCTGCCCCGCCCAAAAGGCCGGAAACCATCGTCATTATCCAGTTTGACGGTATAAAGAAAATAAATAATAAAAAAATACAAAATATTAAACTTTTTATTTTCATTTCTGTTAATCCAAATTGAATGCGTCAGGTAAAAGTTTTGTTATTTTTATTATTTTTATTTTGTTGTTTTTTGTATTATAAATTATATCTGCATCTTTTGCAAATTCGGCAATAACTTGTCTGCATGCACCACACGGGGAAAAGTTGCCGTTTTTGTTGTAAATAGCAACTGCTTTTATTTTTTTACAACCGTTACTTATTGCGGTAAATACAGCAGCACGCTCTGCACACATAGTTAAACCGTAAGATGCATTTTCCACATTCGTCCCACAGAAAACTTTATTATCTTCACAAAGAACAGCAGCACCTACCTTAAATTTACTGTAAGGACTGTAAGAATTTTTTGCCGTTTCTTTTGCAAATTCTAAAAGCTGTTTGTATATTTCTTTTTTATTCATCTTAATTTTTCTTAAAATATTTATCCAACAATAAACTCAAGTCTTTATATGCAGGTGCAATTGTTACTGCATCTTTTGATGTCTGTACTGCATTTTTAAGTGCATGCTGACAATTGCATTTTGTTTGTCTTTCTGCAACTTTCGGTATTAAAAGTTTTATTAACTTTGCACATGTCGTGGAATTGTATTCCATTACCTCTAAAACTTTTTCTACAGCAACTTCTTCGCCGATTTTCTGCACATCATAATCGGTTACCAAAGCAATATTTGCATAGCATATTTCAGCTTCTCTTGCAAGTTTTGCTTCAGGAAGTACCGTCATGCCTACAACTGAAAAACCGTTTTTTTGATGTATTTTTGATTCTGCTCTCGTTGAGAATTGTGGCCCTTCTATACAAAGATAAATTGTATCACTGAAATGATGTTGTATTCCGAGTTCTGTTACACCTTTATGAATAATATCTCTTAAATCATTACAGAAAGGATCTGCAAAACCAATATGTGCCACTATTCCGTTACCGAAAAATGTGTTAATTCTATTTTTTGTTTTATCAAAAACTTGTTCCGGTATAACAAAATCTTTCGGCTTAATATTTTGCTGAAGAGAACCTACGGCCGTTAAAGAAATTATTTGTTCTACACCTAAAGATTTTAATGCATAGATATTTGCTCTGTTATTTATTTCTGAGGGTAATATTGTATGATTTTTTCCGTGTCTTGGTAAGAAAGCTACTCTGACTCCGTCTATGGTTCCGATTGTTATCGGTGCTGAAGGTTTCCCGAAAGGAGTGTCGATATATACCTCTGTTACACTGTCAATACCACTTATTTGTGTAATTCCGCTGCCACCGATTACTGCAATTTTTACGGGTTCAATCTGTTTTGCCATGTCGCCTCCTAAAAATTTATTATCCATATTATACCATATTTGTAAGAAATCGCAAAGGGAAAAATTCTATTTGCTGTATACAAAAATTTTTTATATAATATGTAACCATGAAGAAAATCTTTTCAATAGTAACTTTACTTTTGTTTAATATAAATTGTTTGGTGTATGCTGATTATGACGGGTATAAAGCATATCTTAAAGGTCTTCTTGCAATGAAAGAGGGAAAGACAGATATTGCTGTTTCCGAATACGAGAGAACTTTAGCTTATGACGAAAATGCCACGACGGTTTATAAAGATTTAGCGCTCGTATATTTGCAAAAAGGCGATACAAAAAGAGCTTTAGAAAATGTTAAAATCCTCCAGGAAAAAGAAAATGACAGTGTTGATACACAGATGTTTGCGGGTTCAATGTTTTTATCGTTAAACGAAGCGGAATATGCAAGAAAGTGTTGGGAACGAGTTTTAGAAATCGATCCGAAAAATGAAGTGGCGACAGTCTATTTGGCAGCATACTATTCTTCCGATAACAAGTTGGAAGAATCTGTTAAATATTGGACGAAATATTTAGAACAGCAACCGGAATCTTCCGAAGGTTATTTTCAGCTTGGTATCGCTCAAGAAAGAATGGGTTTGTTGGATAAAGCTTTGGATTCTTACAAACAGGTAACTAAGTTAAAGCCTGAAGCGCAGGAAGCTTACCTTGCTAGAGCAAGAATTTATGAGAATAAAAAAGAATTTAAACTTGCTATAGAAGAATATAAAGAGTATGCTAAACTGTTTACAGGGAACCCTGCAATATTGATATATCTTGGTAAATGTTACTACGAAGAAAAAAATTATAAAGAAGCTGAAGAAATTTTGTTGAGAGCAAAAGAGTATGTCCCAAATAATGTTTCACTTAACTATTTGTTGGGAATGGTGTATGAAAAACAGTTGAAACTTGATGATGCTATAGATACCTTTGAATTTATAATTAAGTATGAACCTACGGCGGCGAACTATACGAGATTGGGATACTATTATTCTTTAAAACGCGATTATAAAACAGCGGAAAAGAAATTCAGTAAAGCTATAGAAAAGGAACCGTTAAATGCTGAAATTTTGTATCTTGCGGCACTCAATTATATGGATAATGAAAAATATGAAGATGCAAAAAAATATTTGGAAAAATCGGTTTATTTAAAGCCGGATTATAACGATGCAAAATTTTTCTTGGCAATAGCGTATGAAAAAACGAATCATTTTGAAAAAGCAGAACCGTTGATTAAAGAAATTTTGGAAAATAATTCTGAAGATACCAGAGCATTGAATTATTTGGGTTACAGTTATGCCGATAAAAATATCAATTTAGATGAAGCAGAAATTCTTTTGGAAAAATTAATAAAGTTAGAACCGGATGAGCCGGCATATATAGATTCGTTAGCATGGCTTTATTATAAACAACAAAAATATGAGCTTGCGGAAAAATATATTCTTAAGGCAATAAAAAGTCAAAATAAAATTTTTGATAAAGATTTATATGAACATCTCGGTGATATAAGCGTTGAAACGAATAATCTTACTCAGGCATGGTCTGCATATGCCGTAGCCGAAGATTTGTCTTCAAAAACAGCAGGTAAAAAAAGAAAAATATTGGAACCTAAGATTTCAAAAGAAGATTTGTCCAAGCTTACGGCGCAAAGAGCAGTGTTTAACTACAATCGAATTTCTTCATTGAAAGCCGGTTATAAATTGAAATTAAAATATGCAGGAGCAACGACATCATCTTACATTTCTGCAATATATGCGAGAAATTTAGGATTAAAGCTTGATATGGCACCGAAGTTTACTTTTCCGGGGTTTAGTATATTGTTTAAGGACGGGCAAATGGATTTTTCACCTCAAGCAGTCAAAGATTCCGTCGGAGAAGAGGTTAATTTGATGTTTGATTTTGCGAATGTTGTTTTATCGAAAGATTTTATTAATATACTTTTGGAAGCACAAGTTTCTTTTAAAGGAAAAAATATTAAATATGTTAATGATGATGTTTCCGTTGTAATAAATTCTAAAACCGGAATGTTTAAAACTTTTTCTAAAAAAGATTCTTTTGATTTAAAAATAAAATCGTATAAGAAATTTAATAAAGTTTCTATGGTCCCTGACAATATGTTGTTCAAAATAAAGAAAAGTAATTTTAGAGTTGATATAAAAAATACCAAGTTGTCCATTCCGGAACTTTCGGATTTGAATAATTTTGTTGAGGAAAAATAACAATGTTAGTGCAAGCTCCTGCAAAAGTTAATTTGTTTTTGGAAATAATAAATAAAAGAGAAGACGGTTATCATAATATCGAATCTATTATGCATACCGTATCTTTGTTTGATAATTTAGAATTTACAGAGATAAAAGAAAATAAAGTTGAACTTGTTTGTAGTGATAAAAATTTGCCTGTAGACGGAAGAAATCTTGTTTATAGAGCCGCAGAAAAATTTAAAAAAGAATATAATATAAATACCGGTATTAAAATAAATCTTACAAAAAATATTCCTATGGGTGCAGGTTTGGGTGGGGGATCTTCAGATGCTGCAGCAGTATTGGTTGCACTAAATAAAATTTGGAAAATAAATGATAAACTTCATAATTTAGAAAAACTTGCTGCTAAACTTGGTGCGGATGTTCCTTTTTTTCTTACAGGGGGGACGGCAAAAATATCAGGTATCGGCGATATTGTTGAAAAATTAAAAACAGATTGCAAATATAATTTTGTATTGGTTAAGCCGAATTTCGGAGTTTCTACAGTTTATGCATATTCTAAAGTAAAATTTCCATTGACAAATGTCCATAAAATTGATAACATAATGAAAGATATTGAGCAGAATTCGCTCAGTTTCAATAACGCAAAAGATCTTTTTTTTAACAGATTTGAAGAATTTGTTTTCGAAGAATATTCGGAAATAAAACAAATAAAAAACACTCTTGAGAGTATAGGATGCATTAGTTTGATGTCAGGTTCAGGAGCAACTGTGTTTGGTCTACTTCAGGGTCAAGAGAAAATGAATTATGTTGCAGAAGAGTTAGCAAAGTATAATTGGAATGTTTGGTTTGCGGATTCTTTTAAAAGTTGCAACTAAAGTTAATTGTTTGAGGTTTTTATGAAAATCACTGAAGTTAGAATTTTCCCAAAAACAGAGGAAAAGCTGAAGGCTTATGCCGAAATTACTTTCGATAATGTTTTTGTTGTTCACAATTTGCGAATTATCAGCGGCGAGAAAGGTTTGATGGTTTGTATGCCGTCCAGAAAGAAAAAGTACGGTACATTTAAAGATATCGCCCACCCGATAACCAACGAATTCAGAGCAGAAATGGAAAAGATTGTTATGGCTGCTTATTACAAGAAGTTGGAAGAGGTTAAAAACTCCAACGGACAGGAAATTGCATCACAAGAAGATATTTCTGCTAACGAAGAATAAAATTTTTGTCATTTAACCGCGTAGTGGTGTCATCCCGTACTTGATATGGGATCTATGTTAAAAAGTTCATTTAATTTTTTTGTCAATAATTATACATTGTACATTATATATTGTACATTGTCTTAATAATTCCGAGATAGTGTAATGGTAGCACAAGGGAATTTGGATCCCTTCGTCTAGGTTCGAATCCTGGTCTCGGAGTTTTTATTTTTGTATATAATTAAATTTGTAGCGAAAAAACTGCAAATTATGGACTACAGCAAACTTTAACTTTGTGCAATAAAATGAAATTAAACGAAATAAATATTAATGAAATAGAGAAAATACAAGAAAAAATAAAAGATATTTTTGCGAAAGAAGAGTCGGAAAAATATTTTGCTTGGTATAAAGGCAATTATAAAAAATTGAATTATTTTTATGATTTGCTGGAAGATGAAAAAGAAAAATCTCTCTATGTGAAAACTATTTATACAAAGCTCGTCGGTCACACAAATATTTCAGAAGAAGAAAAACAAAAATATCTTTTATCAAGAGAAGAGTTTGATAAAGTTCTTGAGAATGATTCTATAAGAAAATTGAAGTCGGTTACAAGAAAATTAAAGTTCTATAATTTACAAAAGTTCGGGTACGCATTAAAACTTTACGGAGCAAGAGCTTTGCTTGATAAAATAGTTGTACATAATCAATATTCTCACAGTAAATGCCATATTGAAAAAGATGATTATGTAATGGACGGTGGAGCCTGTTGGGGAGATACGGCTTTAATTTTTGCACAAAAAACAGGTGAAAAAGGTAAAGTTTTTACTTTTGAATTTTTCGAAGATAATTTAAATATTTTAAAAGAAAATTTTTCTTTAAACAAAAATATCTCAAAAAAAGTTGTTTTAATTGAAAAACCTTTGTATAATAAATCAAATATGGTTTTGTACTTAAATCATGCTTGTGCGGATATTACAACATTAACAGAAAAAAATAATAATCTGCAACAGTATGAGACAATCGCGATAGATGATTTTGTTTCTGAAAACAAGATAGAAAAAATAGATTTTATAAAGCTTGATGTTGAGGGAAATGAAATAGCAGCTCTTAAAGGGGCGGAACGAATATTAAAAAAGTATAAACCGAAGCTTGCAATTGCAGCATATCACAAGTATGATGATTATTACGAAATACCAAAATTTATAAATGAACTAAGCTTAGGATATAAATTTTATTTTGCTTCTTATACACCGGCGGGAACAGACACCGTGATATATGCAAAATAAAAACGGAAAATAAAACAATGTTACTTTTTGATGACATAAAAAACGATAAGGAACTTATAACCTATTTAAAATATTCCGACGAAATTTTTGCCAGTATGGGCTATAAAAAACATGGAATAAATCATGCTTTGTATACCGCACAAAGAGCAGGTTTTGTGTTGGAGCAGCTTGGCTATACAAAAAGGATGCAGGAACTTGCGAAAATTGCAGGATATCTGCATGATATAGGAAATATTATTTCCAGAAAAGATCATGCACGCAGCAGCGCATTTATAGCTATGGCATATTTAGGCGGAATACAGACGACAGAAGAAAAATATAACGGTGATGTGTTTGAAGTGTTTAATGCTATCGGAAGCCACGAAGATAAAGAAACTACACCGCCCACCGAAATTGCGGCAGCTGTTGTTTTAGGAGATAGAACAGATGTCAGGTCTGAAAGATTGAGAAGTTTAGGGCGAGATTTGAGTGATGTCCATTCTAAAGTTATTGCCGCATGTCGTAAAACAAATTTAGAAGTGTCAAAAGAAAAAAAAGAAATTTCTTTGTGGCTTGATATTGATACTGAAATATGTTCTATTATGGAATATTTTGAAATTTTCTTACAGAGAACATTTTTTTGCAGCAGAGCATGCGAAACTTTAAAATGTAAGTTCGCTCTTTACATCAACGGAGATAAGTTTTTATAATATGCAGTGTGGCGAATTTCAATTAATAAAAAAATCAAGTAAATGTAATGCAAGGTTAGGAAAATTATACACGACACGAGGTATAATTGATACACCTGTTTTTATGCCTGTAGGAACGCAAGGTGCAGTAAAATCTGTTTCTACAAGACAGTTGTTAGAATCAAAAGCACAAATAATATTGGCAAATTCTTATCATATATATTTACGCCCTGGGCTTGATATAATAAAAAAAGCCGGCGGAATACAAAAGTTTAATTCTTGGAATAAGCCTATGCTTACGGATTCCGGCGGATTTCAAATTTTTTCGTTAAACGATTTTAGAAAAATAAATTCAGAGGGTGCGGAATTTAAGTCGCATATTGACGGCTCAAAACATTTTATTTCACCTGAGATTTCTATGCATATACAGAAAACTATAGGTGCAGACATTATTATGTGTTTTGACGAGTGTACACCTTATCCTGCTACTTATGATTACGCAAGAAAATCTATGCTTATGAGTATAGATTGGGCGAAGAGATGTAAAGACGAGTTTTATAAAGATGATGCGTATCAAACGCAGGCGCTGTTTGGTATTGTGCAGGGCTCCGTGTATAAAGATTTGAGAAAAGAAAGTGCGTTTAAAATGCAGGATATAGATTTTGTAGGGTATGCCATAGGCGGCGTTTCTGTGGGAGAATCGAAAGAAGAAATGAACGAAGTTGTGGAAAATACAGCTCCGTATTTGCCGGAAAATAAGGCAAGATATTTAATGGGTGTAGGAATGCCTGAAGATATTTGGGATGGAATTGAACGCGGAATAGATATGTTTGATTGTGTTATACCTACCAGAAACGGCAGAAACGGGCAGGCTTTCACGACCTATGGAAAAATAAATATAAAAAACGGAGAATTTAAAGATAAGTTCGAACCGCTTGATCCGGAATGTGATTGCGAGGCGTGTACGGGCTATACAAAGGCATATATTAATCATTTATTTCGTTCGCAAGAATTGTTGGCATTGAATTTATTATCTTTACATAATATTAATTTTATGCTAAAATTAACGGCTAATATCAGAAAGGCTTTAGAGACAGATACTTTCTATGAAGCAAAAAAAGATTTTTTTGAAAAATATTATTCAAGAAAAAATGGAGAATAAAATGAAATCAGTTTTGATGTTGATGTTTGTTGCACTTAGCGTGCAGAATGTTTATGCTGATGCAGCAACAGCTACTGCAACACAGGCAGGTAGTGCTTTTGGCGGTTTGATGCCGTTACTTATTATTTTTATATTCTTTTATTTGTTTTTAATCAGGCCTCAACAGAAACAGAGAAAAGAACATGAAAAAATGTTGAATGATTTAAAGAAAGATGATAAAATAATAACATCCGGCGGGCTTTATGCAACGGTAGTTTCTGTAAATGCCGATATTGTAGAAGCAAAAATTTCTGATAGTACCAGAGTAAAAATCGTTAAATCTACAATTGTTAAAGTTGTTAATAAAGAAGAAGTTATTACGCCGGAGATAATAAAGAAGTAAGAAATGAATTTAGATGAAATTACATTTTCAAAATTAACGCTTAAAGATGTAAAAACCAACGAAACAGTAAACACTTTTATACAAGCCGCAAATGATTATTTGGGTGCTATAGGTTATACTGAACATGGTTATAGGCATGTTACGCTGGTTTCTGCTACTGCGGAAAATATTTTGAAAGAATTAGGATATCCAAAAAGGATTCAAGAACTTGCGGCTGTCGCAGGATATGTGCACGATATCGGTAATGTAGTCAACAGACAAGATCATGGTCAGTCTGCAGCTTTAATTTCGATGCATATATTAAGACAGATTGGTTTTACTCCGGATGAGATTTCTTTGATAGTTTCTGCTGTCGGTAATCATGAGGAAGAAATAGGTGAACCTGTTAATCCCGTTGCAGCAGCTCTTATGATAGCAGATAAATCCGATGTACATAAAACAAGAGTTCGTAATCCTGATCTTGAACATTTTGATATTCATGACAGGGTTAACTTTGCCGTGGATAAAGCTTTTTTGAAAATTGATAAAGAAAAAAAAATAATTTCGCTTAATTTAAGTGTCGATACAAAAATTTCTCAGGTTATAGAATATTTCGAAATATTTATGCTGAGAATGAATATGTGTAGAAAAGCTGCAAAATTTTTAAATTGTAAGTTTGAATTAATAATAAATGAGAGGAAATTACTTTAATGAACAAACTTGGTTTTAGAACAGTCATTACGGTGTTGTTGATCATTCTTTCAGGTTATTTCTTGTTCCCGACATTTGAATGGTACAGAATGACCGACGATGAAAGAGCAAAGGCGGAAAAGTCTAAAGATCCGATTATCGGAAAAACTTTAAATTTAGGCTTGGATTTAAGAGGTGGTACTCATCTTTTGTTGGAAGTAGATGCTTCTAAACTCGATGAGAAAGTTAGTGTAAAAGATGCAGTGGACAGAGCAGTAGAAGTTATTAGAAACAGAATTGACCAATTTGGCGTTGCAGAACCTTTAATTGCTAAACAGGGTGACAGATGGATAGTAGTTCAGTTGCCCGGTATTAAAGATCCTGCAAGAGCAAAACAGCTTATCGGAAAAACAGCTCTCTTGGAGTTCTGTTTAGTAAGTACTGATAATGAAGCTTTAACAAAAATTCAAGATAAAATGAGAGAGAAAGATTTGTCTAAAGCTGAAGAAGCTTTGGCAGATGAAGAAATAAAGGCTTTAATTCCTGAAGGATATTTTATAGCAGATAGTAAAGAAGATAGCAGAGTGTATCTGTTGAAAAATGCATCTCTTACAGGTGCATATCTTGTGAATGCAAAAGTTGAACTTGCTACGGGTGGTTTTGGTTATCCTCATGTTTCTTTGGAATTTAATAAAGACGGAGCAAAGATATTTGCAGATGTTACCGGCAACAATATAGACAGACAGTTGGCTATTGTGCTTGACGGTGTAGTTCAGTCTGCACCTTCTATCAGGTCAAGAATTCCTGACGGAAGAGCTATTATTGAAGGGAATTTTAATGCTGATGAAGCTAAACTTCTTGCAACGGTATTAAGAGCAGGTGCACTTCCTGCTCCTGTAAGCATTATTGAGGAAAGAACAGTCGGACCAAGCCTCGGAGACGATTCTATCAATAAAGGTTTTAAATCTGCTTTAATCGGTGTATTTATAGTAGTATTATTTATGTTCATATATTATGGCTTTTCAGGTATTATAGCAGATATAGCTTTAATATTGAATCTCTTTATTCTCATGGGAATAATGTCTTATTTCCAGTTTACATTAACTTTGCCGGGTATTGCAGGTATTGCTTTAACTCTTGCCATGGCAGTTGATGCAAATGTTCTTATTCTTGAAAGAATCAGAGAAGAACTTAATATCGGTAAAACATCCAGAGTTGCAGTCGATGCCGGTTATCAGAAAGCTTTTGTAACAATATTTGATTCAAACTTAACCACATTAATAGCAGCAGTTTTCTTGTTCCAGTTTGGAACCGGTCCTATAAAAGGTTTTGCTGTTACCTTAACTATAGGTTTGTGTATCAGTATGTTTACTGCAGTTGTTGTTACAAAATTGATATATGATTTCTTATTTAAAGAAAATTTCTTAAATAAAATAAAATTATAATCGGAGGAACATCGTGCAATTTTTTAAAACACCTAAAATAGATTTTATAGGTAAAAGATATTTTTCTTTTGCACTATCTATAATTTTGATACTTGTAAGTTGTTATGCTATTTTTATTAAAGGCCCTAATTATGGTATAGATTTTAGCGGCGGAATCTTGATGCAGATGTCCTTTGATAAAGAAATAAAAATGGACGCAATAAGAGAAGGTTTATCTGCAAACAAAGATATTGCTTTCGAGCTTCAGTCGACCGGGAAGAACGGAATAATTGTAAGAATTAAGAAAAATGAAAAAACTCAAGACGAGATGGCAAGTATTATACTCTCTTCTTTACAGGCTAAGTTTACGGATTCAAATATCGTTGTTGACAGAGTAGAATATGTCGGCCCTGCAGTAGGAAAACATTTAACTAAACAGGCAATGTATGCTTTCAGTTTTGTTTTCTTGGGTATTATTGTTTATGTCGCTTTCAGATTTAAATCGGCATTGTGGGGCGTTTCCGGAGTGCTGGCTCTTATCCACGATGTTTTTGTTACATTTGGTTTAATGGTATTGATGGGCAAACAAATAGATTTGACGCTTGTTGCTGCTCTTCTTACCATAGCCGGTTATTCAATTAATGATACAATAGTGTTGTTCGATAGAATAAGAGAAAATTTAAGACTTATTGCAAAAGAAACTTTTGCCAATACAATAAACATCAGTATCAACGAAGTTTTGGGAAGAACAGTTATTACATCGTTAACCGTTATTTTTGTAGCATTAATAATATTTTTCCTCGGTGGAGAAGTTATTCACGACTTCGGTTTGGCTATGTTGATAGGTTCGATACTCGGTACATATTCCAGCGTATTTGTTTGTGCTCCGTTGACATATGAATGGGAGAAAAGAAAGAGAAATCGCTATAAAAAAATTATGTCAAAGAAATAGAAATCGCAAAGCAATTTTTATTTCTTAATCTTATAAATTAATAAAAAATCAGACAGAGGATAAATCTTCTGTCTGTTTTTTTTCAAAAATTTTACAAAATACCGTTGAAAAATTTTGTAAAAAGGACTATAATTTATATATATGGGAAAAGAGTTTTTTAAGAAACAGTTAATTACTAAAAGTTTAAGCGTAATTATTTCTGTAAGCTTAGTTATTACGGGCTTACAGGGGCTTTCTTTTGCTATGCCCGTATCTGTTAATATAATGCCTACAGTAATGCAAAATGTCGAACAGATTAACACAAATATCATACCGTTTAATGTGGGTAGAGTAACGGAAACAGTTTATAACGGCAGGGGGAAAACTCTTCTGTTAATACAGGATTTACATGCTCACGGACAGACACAGAAAAATATCAGCAGCATATTAAAAATATTAGACCAAAAATACGGAATAAAAAATATATGGCTTGAAGGTGCCGCAGGACAGCTTGATACAGGTTGGCTTGCAAATATTTCCGATAAGAGTAAAAAGGAAAATATAATAAAAACACTTCTTGAAAACGGAATGTTGACAGGTGCGGAACTTTTCTCCGTACAGACTGGGAAAACAAAAATAATAAAAGGTTTGGAAAATAAAGAAGTATATCTTAAAAATTTTGAAAGATTAAAAAATATATATGATAACAAAGATCAAATAGAAGAATATCTTCCTAAAATAAAAGCAATTCTTGATGTTAAAACAGAAAAATATTTCTCAATAGAAAATAAAAAAATAAATGTTCTGAAGAAAAAATTAAATAATGATAAAATAAGTTCCGACAAATATTTAAAGTATATATTAAAAGCAGCTAAAAAAGCCGGAATAAATTTAGCAAATTATACTCAGGTTGTAAAATATGTTTATATTACCGAAAAAAGGGAAGATATTAACTTTGTAAAAGTAAACAAAGAAATAGGAAAAATAGTAAACGAGTTAAAGAAGAAACTGAGCTATCAACCGTATAAAGATTTGGTAGAAAAAGCAAACAACAAAGAAACAGAAACGGAGTTTTATACAACTCTTAAGAAACTTGCCGAAGAAAACGGAATACTTGCCGAATATAAAGAGGCAGCAAAATTCTTTGCATATATCGAATATAACGAAATGTTAAACCCTATACAGCTTGCAATGCAGGAAGACGAACTGATAAATGACATTGAAATGAGATTTGCAAGAAACGGTTATGAAAAGGAAGTATTGTTCTTACAGAAATATTTCAGACTTATCGAGAATTATTTAAGCAACAAGATAACAGCAGACGACTACAGATACTTTATGAATAACGAAACGAAGTTCAAAGAACTTTGGATAAAGTATGTAGATGTAGACGGAATAATAGATATCAACAAATATTTTGGTTTATTTGATAATTTTTACAAAGACAATGTAGAAAGAAACAGATACTTTATAGAAAATATTACAGGAACAAAACCTGCAAAAGAAAAAGATGCAGTAATAATAAAAGGATCTGATGAATATAATGCACAGGCAATAGAAGAGTTATCAAGAGAAAAAGATGGAATAGATGTAGTAATAACCGGAGGATTCCATACCAGAGGATTAAGCAGATTATTTGATGAAGAAAATATCAATTATATAGTTATTACGCCTAATGTAACAGAAGAAACAGTAACATGTGAAAAACTTTATGAGCAGATGTTTAGAGCCGAATACGAAGTTGTGAAAGAGAAGTTTTCTCTTATGCCTATATCGGCTCTGTTAAAAACGAGAATTTTTAGAGAAATGCGTTCGATAGACGATATAAAACTTGTTGATAATAGAGTAGAGTTTTATTCTCAAGGTAAAATTATCGGAATGATTTGGCAACTTCCTGGAAGAGGCTTTGAAATAGTTTCTTATGATGAAAACGGAATAGTAGATAATGAACGTCTCTTATATCGTAGTGAAGAATTGGTAGAAGATAAAGAAACAGGTGAGAAATATCATCCGGTTTATATAAATGGTCAAATAGTTGATCGTGCTGCTTATAAACAAAGACAGTTGACCAAAGAACAAGCTAAAATTGTTGCAGCAACTTTTTTAGATATACAACAACTTTTTAGAATAAACAGAGAAAATGCTAGAAGAACGGATGGTATAGTTCAAGATACTTCTGATTTAAAGTCAAAGATAAGAGAAGAAATTTCAAAAATTACTGATTCTAATATAAAAGATTTATTTGTTGCTAAATCTGGAATAGATGTCAATGTTATGCAGAGCAATAGAACTATTGAAAGATTGGAAAAAATTGCAAGATTTTTGAGATTAAGTAATCCTGAAAATTTTAAATTTTCTCCAGTAGGTATGTTCTTAGGTGCAGTAATGGAACCATTTGTTGGGTTCTGGTCTGAAGATAAATTTAGAGTAAGACATGGCGGCGAAATGACAGATGAGCAGAAATTTGGAAGATCTTTAGTCGGTGTTTCTGCATCTATAGTATTGGTTCTTGCTACATTTGTTGCTTTTGGTCCTGTTCTTGGTGGCAGTTTAGCAACTATGGCAGCATTAAATGTTATAGGAGCTATTGTTGCAAAAATAGCTACCGTAATAGGTGTTACATATTTAACAGATGTGGTAATGCATTTTATTTATAATACACACGCTCTCCAGCTCGGATGGGAACTGATGCAGACTGGGGAAAAAGTTTCTTCTGTAGAAGTAGCTACAGGTATGAAATATGAGAGAGGAGAGATAACAAATGATGTAGTAGAATTTCCTATGAGGCCAACCGAGCAGTTGGATGTATTTGATCCTACGAAATTAAGTGAAGAGGAGCAATTGTCATTAGAGAGGAAAGGTGTAGAAGCATTGCTTTCAGGAAAAGTAAGTTTATCAATGTTAATAGCAGGTGCAAGTTCCAGAATGAATGTAAATGAAGCACCTCAGGCAATAAAAGATGTTGTTGCATCAGGTAAAACGGGAACAGGCGGAACGATGGGGTCCAAAGCAGCTGTTCCCATAACTGCAGACGGTATAACATATCTTGAAGCATTTTTATTAAATATTACAAGACTTCAGGAACAGATAAAACAGTTAGCAGAAAAATATGGTGTAGACGCAAATAAATTAATCGAAAATGAAATTTTATTGATGACAAATGAAGATTATAGAACAGAACATGAAGCAATGCTGAGAAGTTATTATGGTACAGATACTATTCCTGAAAGTGTAAGATTGTTTGAGCAACCTCTCGGTGCAAAATATATTGCAAATCTCAGTGATACGAGAAAGATGAAAAGCAAATTTGAAAATCCTCAAGATTATTATAAAGCTTTGTGGTATTCTGCACAGATTGCGTTGGCTTCAAAAGAAAATCCTGATGCAATATTATCACAGGAAAGAGATCCGTTGGGACATGGAGAATATTTTCATCAGTTGATAGAAAGCGGCGAATTAATGCATTTGATACTTTCAGGCAAACAGTTTATATATGTAAAAAATGTAGATAACTATGCTGCAAAGTTCGACAGAACTTTCTTAATAGAGTTGGGTTATTTTGTTCAGCAGTCCGAAGAAAAAGGATTGAATTTCTTGTCTGAAGTTTCGCAAAGAGTAGCAGGCTTGAAAGGTGGAAGCTGGTTCGTTGATCAATCAAGCGGAAGTCAGTTTGCGGTAGAAGATCCGACATTAAAAGCTACAATAGCAGATGTTAAATCAAAAGCCGAGGCAGCAAGAAAGGCAGGAGATATAAAAGAAGCTGAAAGATTGGAAAAATATGCTGAAGAACTTTCGGTACCGTCATTCGGCTTTAATGATGCAGTAGCATTTTACACACCGGAATATGTTGCAAATTTATATTTGCAAGACGGGCAGACCATAGAAGATTTTATTGTCGAATATGATGCAGCATTGAAAGAAAAAGAAAAAGGAAATCTTGTACCTATACAGGAAATAGCACAGAGAGGAAGATCAAAATTTCCTCAATTGTTGGATCCGAAACCGGCAAAAACCGTAGTTAAAGGTCAAAAAGTTCCTGAGAATTTATCGATATATGAAGGTATATTAACGGCAGAAGAAATAGCGGCAATATCCGCATTT